>NZ_MJAT01000003.1 GCF_001742305.1 Desulfuribacillus stibiiarsenatis
CTCCGGTTTCCCGGGGTTATCCCAGTCTTACAGCCAGGTTACCCACGTGTTACTCACCCGTCCGCCGCTAATGTTCAGAAGAGCAAGCTCTTCATCACATCCGCTCGACTTGCATGTATTAGGCACGCCGCCAGCGTTCGTCCTGAGCCAGGATCAAACTCTCCAATAAAAGTTCAATTCTGATGTCAGAAGTCACTGACTTGTGAATAGTTTGTCTGTTCTATCAACATAGCAGGTTTCCTGTCCTGCGCAGTCTGCATTCTTTCGAATGCGAGAATTGACGTTGTTATGATTGCACTATACAGTTTTCAAGGAACTTTTTGATGGATTGTTTTTGCTTCAACCCACGCTTGTTTGTTTCGTTTGTGTCATCGCCTTGTTTTTAGCGACTTTTATATCATATCACAGCCAGTTTGTTGTGTCAACATGTTTTTTGAATTCTTTTTTAATGCTAACTCCATTTCGACTATGATATGTTTGAAACTAAAAAATAAATGCCGCTATCGGAGCGACATTTATCATAGTATCACGTTTCGTACACCAAGCGCAACAAGAAATATTTTACAACTCTATAGATAAATGAGTGATATGGACGTCTGACCTTCTACTTAAGTCAATAAAGTTATTCTCAACTTTAACTAGTGGTTTTAAAGGGGCCGAATTATTGATGAGAATAATCTCTCCAACCATTTCATTCGATAGTATAACCGTTTTTCCAATGCAGTAGTCCATTAATCCACTGACAAATTTCGTTACTACGTTAGGATCTAGTTTACCAAAAGCATCTTCGCTGATTTGTTTCAGAACATGGTATATGTTATCTGCTTCTTTATATTCCCGATTCGATGTCATTGCGTGAAAGATATCGGCTACGGCAACTATTTTACTATACGGATGAGTTTCAAAACCTTTTCTTCCATAAGGATATCCTTTTCCGTCTTCTCTTTCATGATGCTCAAGAGCTGCCAATACTACACCCTGGTTAATTCCTGTTACTTTCTCAAGAATTTCATAACTATATATAGGATGCTTTTTGATTTCATTATATTGATCATGATTTAATGGGCCTTTTTTCATTAGTATATCATTTGAAATCTTAGCTTTTCCTATATCATGTAATGTTCCAGCGAGACCAATCTGCATTAATTCATTGTCTTTATAGTTTAAAAAACGAGCAATCACAGTAGAAATAATCCCAACACCAATCGAGTGTTTATAAGTGTATTCACCAGCTGCTCGTAGCTGATTCATGACGAGTGATATCTTGGGTTGTTCACAAACCTGTTCGAGTAGCGGTTTAATTGCTGTTCGAATTTCAAGCAATGGTACCTTCTTCGTATATTCTACTTGAAGCATAATGTTTTTGATAACACTAACAGCTTGGTTATAATTCTTCTCCATTTCGATTTGAAGTGGGTTCTTAACTGTTGCTGTTGTGCTTGGAATTTTATCGCTGGCCTTCTTCTCAGGTACTTTCAATGGGGTCTGAGATTTCTTTTCCTCTATAACCTTCACTGTCTCTATAGTAAAAGCTTGTAATAACTCTTTATGATAATCCTCAGTACGAGAACCTTTATATAATATCACTCCGCCCATTGGACTTGTTACATTTTCGGCTAACTGCAACCCAGGTTTGAGCTGGTCAACTTTTATATCCACTTTAATTTCTGACAAAAAACTCACCCCAATCCTGATGGCGTATATTACTTACTCAAATTGATTCATGTATCCTTTAACATTATAATCTTAATTTATTAATATATATTATATTATAAGATGCTAAAAATCTATATATTGGACATCTAATTTTATCCATTTTTAGATTAGTTATATTCTAATTTACTAAATCTGTACGACTAAAAAACATCAGAATTCGTCAATTGTTTTTATAAAACTCTTAAGGAACAGTAGAAAACTTGGTATTGATCAGCCCCTGGCGAAGAAAAAACAGGCTACCAAAATGATGAAAAACTCATCTTATAATAGCCTGCTCATGATTTTGCTTATTTGTTTCATTTTATTTTTACTTAATTAATCTTATTCTTCATCCAATTCAACATCTTCTGTGGCAATAATTTTAGCAAATGTTGACACCTTATCATTATCTCCCACACGGATAATACGAACACCTTGTGTTCTTCTACCTAATTGAGAAATGCCTTTTACATCTTGTCGGATAACGATACCGCTTTGTGTAATTACCATGACTTCTTGTTGGTCATTCACTATTTTAAGTCCCACAACAGGACCGTTCTTATCTGTAACATTAATCGTACCAATACCCTTACCTCCACGAGTCTGTGGACGGTACTCATCTTCTTTGGTACGTTTACCATATCCGTTTTCAGTTATTACGATGACATCTTCATTCTCGACAACCACATCGATATCAACGACCACATCATCCTTAGCCAAGGATATTCCTCGAACTCCAGAAGCTGTTCGGCCCATTTGACGGACTTCTTTCTCTTGGAAACGAATTGCTTTTCCTTTTTTCGACCCAATAATGATTTCGCGGGATCCATCTGTCATAAAGACGCCAATTAATTCATCTTCTGGACGAAGCGTAATGGCAATTAAGCCACCCTTACGGATGTTTTGGAAGTCTGTAAGCTCTGTCTTCTTCACTTGGCCTTTCTTGGTTGCCATGAATAGATAGCTATCTGACTTGAAACATCTTACAGGAATCATCGCATTAATCATTTCACCAGGTTCGATTTGAAGTAAGTTAACAATTGCTGTTCCCTTAGCTGTACGACTACCTTCTGGAATTTCATAGGCCTTTAGACGATAAACCTTACCACGGTTGGTAAAGAATAATACATAATCGTGGGTACTCATCATAAATAAGTGTTGTAAGAAGTCTGACTCTTTCGTGCCTAAGGCAGATACACCTTTACCACCACGTTTTTGGCTCTTATAGGTGCTTACTGGAATACGTTTTACATACCCATAATGAGTTAATGTAATAACGACATCTTCCTCCGGAATTAGGTCTTCTATATCAATTTCATCAGAATTCTGAGTAATGATAGATCTTCGCTTATCGTTAAATTGGTCTTTAATCTCTAATAACTCTTTTTTAATAATCGCTAAGATTTTAGCTTCATCAGCTAATATAGCTTCCAATTCTTCTATTAACTTTAATAATTCCGCATATTCTTCTTCGATTTTTTCGCGTTCTAAGCCTGTAAGCTTTTGTAAACGCATATCTAAGATCGCTTTTGCTTGTTCCTCAGAAAGATGGAACGTTTCCATTAACCCGATTCTAGCATTTTCTACTGTATCGGAAGCACGGATCAGTTTAATCACTGCATCTAGGTGATCTAATGCAATGCGTAAGCCCTCTAAGATATGAGCTCGAGCTTTCGCTTTTCTAAGATCAAACTCTGATCTACGACGAATAATTTCTTTTTGATGCTCAATATAATAATGAATAATTTGCTTAAGATTCAATACTTTTGGTTCGCCGTCAACAAGTGCCAGCATATTCACACCAAAAGATGATTGTAATTGCGTCTGCTTGTATAAGTTGTTTAAAACAACGCTACCATTTGCATCTCTGCGCAATTCTATTACAATACGCATTCCCTCACGGTCAGATTCGTCGCGAAGGTCCGTAATGCCATCGATTTTCTTATCTCTAACGAGTTCTGCTATTTTCTCTATCAGCCTAGCTTTATTCACCTGATATGGAATTTCCGTAACAATGATACGCTGCTTGCCATGGTTCATATCTTCAAAATGCGCTTTTGCACGCATGATGACAGAACCTCGACCAGTACGATAAGACGAGCGTATACCTTCTTGTCCTAAAATTTCTCCACCCGTTGGAAAATCTGGACCCTTTACATATTCCATTAGTTCGTCGATTGTAATGTCATTGTCTTCTATGTAAGCGACACAACCATCAATTACCTCTCCAAGTTGGTGAGGAGGAATGTTCGTTGCCATACCAACTGCTATACCTGAAGCTCCATTGACTAATATGTTCGGGAAACGGGATGGTAATACCAGTGGTTCTTTGAGCGTATCATCATAGTTCGAACCGTAGTTTACCGTTTCTTTCTGAATGTCCCTTAATAATTCAACTGCGATCTTCGACATTCTCGATTCTGTATAACGCATCGCTGCTGCTGCATCACCATCGACAGAACCGAAGTTACCGTGACCATCAACAAGCATATAGCGATAAGAGAAATCCTGCGCCATACGGACCATCGTGTCATAAACAGCTTGGTCACCGTGTGGATGGTACTTACCGATAACGTCCCCTACAAGTCTAGCTGACTTTTTGTAAGGTTTATCTGGTGTCATACCTAATTCATTCATAGCGTATAGAATTCTACGATGAACTGGTTTTAAGCCGTCACGAACGTCTGGTAGTGCACGACTTACAATTACGCTCATCGCATAATCCATAAAAGAATTACGCATCTCATCACTTATATTAATCGGAAGTACCTTCGAACTTTGTTCTTCCATCTATCTAACCCCTCATTTCTCTGTAGAAAACTTAAACCTATACATCTAAGTTACGCACATATTTCGCGTGTTCCTGAATAAAATCACGTCGTGGGTCTACTTTATCACCCATCAATGTCGTAAATATTTCGTCTGCTTCAATCGCATCATCTAAACTTACTTGTAGCAACGTTCTACTTTCTGGGTCCATAGTAGTTTCCCAAAGCTGCGTTGGATTCATTTCTCCAAGACCCTTATAACGTTGAAGTGTTATTCCTTGATTTCCTAGCTCTTTCGATACTTCCTGCATTTCTTTATCACTGTAAGCATAACGTATCACTCTACCTTTTTTCACTTGATATAATGGCGGTTGAGCAATATATACATAACCTTTCTCTATCAGCTCTGGCATGTAGCGATAGAAGAACGTAAGAAGTAATATACGGATATGTGCACCGTCTACGTCGGCATCTGTCATGATAATTAGTTTATGATAACGTGATTTCTCAATATTAAAGTCATCACCAATACTTGTCCCAAGGGCAGTAATAATATCTCGAATTTCATTATTGGATAATATCTTGTCGAGTCTTGCTTTCTCAACGTTAATGATTTTCCCCCTTAGAGGCAGAATTGCTTGGAAGTTACGATCTCTTCCTTGCTTTGCTGAACCACCCGCTGAATCACCTTCCACCAGATATAATTCGCTGATTGTTGCATCTTTCGTTGAACAATCCGCTAACTTACCAGGCAGTGCACTAAATTCTAATGCATTCTTACGTCGCGTTAATTCTCTAGCTTTTCTAGCTGCTTCACGAGCACGACTAGCAGTAATCGATTTTTCAATAATTTTCTTGGCTGTGCTTGGGTTCTCTTCAAGGAATTCCATATACTTTTCTGAGAAGAAGGAATCAACAACCCCACGAACTTCACTATTCCCTAGTTTGGTTTTTGTTTGTCCTTCGTATTGAGGATCTGGAATTTTCACACTGATAATTGCTGTAATTCCTTCGCGAACATCATCACCCGTAAGGTTTGCATCGTTATCCTTCAGTTGATTATTCTTTCTAGCATAATCGTTAATTACACGAGTCAAAGCGCTTTTAAATCCTGCTTCGTGAGTACCGCCTTCGTGTGTGTGTATATTGTTGGCATACGAAAAAATATTACTAGTATAGCCATCGTTATACTGTAACGACACCTCACAAATAATATCATCTTTCTCTCCTTGAACATAGAAAGGAGGTTCATGGATAGGAGTTTTATTTTTATTTAAATACTCAACGAACGTAATAATACCGCCATCATATTTAAAAATATCTTGTTTTTCTGTACGTTCATCCGTAATGGCTAATTTGATACCACCGTTAAGAAACGCCATGTCGCGAAGTCTAGCAATGATTGTATCGTAATTAAATTCTTGCGTTTCCGTAAAAATAGTAGCATCCGGCTTAAAGGTAATCTGTGTACCCGTACGATCGGTTTCTCCTAATTCCTTTAACTCGGTTTCTGGTACTCCACGATGATATGTTTGTGTATATTTCTTACCATCACGGCATATTTCTACGATTAACCAATCAGATAAGGCGTTTACTACGGACGCACCTACTCCGTGCAATCCTCCTGAAACCTTGTATCCTTTACCATCGAACTTTCCGCCAGCATGAAGTACTGTAAGTACAACTTCAACCGTAGGAATTTGAAGTTTCGGATGTAATCCCACTGGAATCCCACGGCCATTATCTGAAACTGTAACACTATTATCTTGATGCACAGTAATATCAACGGTATCACAATGTCCTGCTAATGCTTCATCAATACTATTATCTAGTACTTCCCATAATAGATGATGAAGACCTCTCTCACTTGTCGATCCTATGTACATACCTGGTCTTTTTCTTACTGCTTCAAGACCTTCCAAGACTTGAATCTGGGTTTCATCATACACATTTTGATTCACGTTCATAGATTATCTCCTTCTATCCTAACTTTCTATTATTACACAACATATAGTTCTAAATTAATATACGAATGCCGATTTTTCCTCTACTCATTGTACTATAGTTTCTAGTAATTACAAATCCACTACAAATTTCCTACGTAATGCGATCGTTTTTTCAATGTAAGGGATGATATAGGGGAGTAATAAACATTCTTTGATGTGACAACGTAAGATTTCGTTTCACCTTCATCGATTGTGACGACAAAACCTTCTTCATCAGCCACATGTAAAAATTCTTTCATACTTTCAGCAGAATCTTTCATTTTCACATCAATGATAGCTATGACATCTTTAATAGGCACTAAAACATTGGCACCTAAGTGAATAAACATAAATTCACCCCTTAATTTTAACTTTTTTTCACTAGATTTCCACCATGTATAAAAAAGAAATCCGCTCTTTTCATAATTTCATGTTCGATACCTATTATATCAGTTGTTGTAACAAAAGTTTGAATATCTTGCCCAATACTATCTAATAATTGTTTTTGTCGGTGTTGATCTAACTCTGACAATACATCATCAAGTAGTAAGATTGGGTAATCCCCAGTTGATGATTGAATATATTGGAGTTCAGCAAGTTTTAATGATAAAGCCGTCGTCCTTTGTTGCCCCTGTGAACCATAAATTTTTGCGTCAATTTCATTGATTGAAAAATCAAGTTCATCACGATGAGGACCACAATTGGTAGTTCCTGTGGCCATATCCCGATCTCTATATTTTATTAGTTTTTCCTGAAAATCGTCAGCTAAACAATTAGCTGAATATGTTAATCGCAGCTTCTCTTGGCCATTGGTAATTCGATCATGAATGTCTTCTGCCAACTCTTGAATTTTATTTACAAATTGTTGGCGAGCTTTAATTACTTCTTTCCCGTACTCAATTAACTGTAAATCCCAAAGCTCAAGGGTTGGTAGAAGCGATGGCTTTTTGTATATATCTTTTAAAAGTTGATTCCGCTGCTGTAAGACTTTTTGGTAATGAGCTAAATCACTAACATATTTAGGCTTTAACTGTCCCAATGCGCGATCAATGAATCTTCTTCTCTGCTGTGGTGATCCCTTTATCAATTGTAAATCTTCTGGTGCGAATAATACAACTTTCACTTGTCCTAAATATTTGCTGATTTTCTTTTGTTCTAAGCGATTGATTAGTACTTTTTTCCCTAATGGATGAATTTGAACCTCTAATTCCGTCGGTCGATCATACAGGATCAGTTCACTCTGAATACGTGCATGCTCGCAGCCCCAATAAATTAATTCCCGGTCTTTATTGGTTCTGTGTGATTTCGTAAACGCGAGCAAATAAATCGACTCTAGAATATTGGTCTTTCCTTGGGCATTATCCCCAACAAAAAAGTGAATTTGTCCATCGAAGGAGATATCTAACTTCTGATAGTTACGATAAAACTCTAACCTCAGTCGTTGGAGGCGCATATGACGAACTCACCAATTCCTTGAATATCGATTGTATCATTGTTATATAATTTTTTTCCACGCTGAGAATTTAACTCACCATTCACACGGATCACCGCTTCCGATAAGAAAAATTTAACTTCTCCACCTGACGAAACAATGTCCTCTTTTTTCAATAGTTGCCCTAATGTAATATATTCGTCTTTAATCTTTACCTGTTTTTGTTCCATTATTTTTCACCTTTATCTTTTAGTAGATGCGAATCGGTAGTACTAAATATAAGTATTTGTCAAAATCCTTCGGCTTAATAATAAATGGGCTCATAGATCCAGTAAATTGGACTAAAATATTTTCTTCATCAATAATTCTTAAAGAATCTAATACATATTTCGTATTAAAAGCAATCAGTAACTCTTCACCCTCTACGTGGTTTGGTTGAATCGATTCATTGACCTTACCGATATCTGGTGAATTGGAGCTTATCATTATCAAATCTTGTTTTATGTTAAATTTCACTTCATTGTTTTTATTTTCGCGAGCTACCAAGCTTACTCTTTCCAAGGAATCTAACATTTCTCTTTTATTAATATCTAATGTCGTTTTCGCTTGTTGTTGGATAATACGGGTTACATCAGGATATTGGCCATCAATTAAACGGGAATAGAATAAAATGTTATCCATTTTCATTAACAGCTGATTATTTGCTATTACGATTTCGACTAATGTATCGCTATCTTCAAGAATCTTACTTAACTCTAATAAGCTTTTTCCTGGCACGATTATATTTTGGAATGAGTACTCAGAGTCTGCCTCTACAACTGCTTCCCTCATAGCAAGGCGATGACTATCCGTTGCAATAAATGTGAGAACTCCACTTTCTAAACTCCATTTTACACCAGTAAGTACGGGACGCGTTTCTTCATTGGCAACAGCAAAAACTGTTTGACGTATCATACTCTTTAATAGGTCACTAGGAACACTAAACACTCGATCTTCAATAATTGTAGGTAGCTTTGGGAATTCCTCACTATCTAAACCATGTAAGCTAAACTCCGATTGTCCACTTTTAATCGTAATTAAGAATTGATTGCTAACTTCGATTTCTAATAAATCATGGGATAGCTTTCGAATAATCTCGTTAAAATATTTAGCCTTTAAACAAATCGAACCTTCTTGTTCAACGGTAAAGTTCTGCACTTGGTTCTTTTCTTTAGGAATTGTGTATTCTACACCAATCTCAAGATTTGTTCCTGTAATGCGAATATAATCGTTTGTGACTTGCAATTTTAAGTTTTCCAAAATAGGAATAGTGCTTTTCGAAGCAACTGCTTTTACAACGTCTTGAACAGCTTGTATTAATGATTCTCTAACTATGGAAAATTTCATGGCATAATACCTCCGACTATATCATATATATATATTTTAAAATCGTATTAGTAGTAATAAGGGCAGTGGATATGTTGATAACTCTCACCGAATGGATGGAGCAAGCCTATACACAATTTAATAACATGTGCATAGGCTTCTGAATGAAAAAAACGTTATCCACAGGTGGATAATTATTTTAGTTTTAAGCAGATAGCTTCTATCTTTTTCTGAAGGTCTGTATCCTTAGCCAGCTGGGTTGATATTTTTTCATGGGCATGGATAACAGTCGTATGATCACGTCCACCGAATTCCAATCCGATTTTTGGTAAAGAACAGTCCGTTAGTTCACGACATAAGTACATTGCGATTTGTCTAGGAAATGCAACAGATTTTGTCCTCTTTTTAGCTTTAAAATCACTCATTGGCATTTGATAAAAATTCGCGACTATTTCTTGAATCCTTGGAATTGTAATCATTCTTGGAATCTCTTCATTGATAATATCTTTTAAAGCTGCAGCAGCTAGATCTAAGTTGACATCTTGATTCATTAAAGAGGAATAAGCAACGACTCGGATTAAGGCACCCTCTAACTCACGAATATTGGTGTCAATCTTATTCGCAATATAGACAAGCACGTCGTTATCGACATCTAAATTCTCAGCACGTGCTTTCTTACGTAATATTGCAATTCTTGTTTCTAAATCAGGGGCTTGAATATCTGTAATCAGTCCCCATTCAAATCTTGAGCGAAGGCGATCCTCTAATGTCGGAATTTCCTTAGGTGGCCGGTCACTGCTGATAACAATTTGCTTACCTTCCTCGTGAAGGGAATTAAATGTATGGAAAAACTCTTCTTGAGTTTGTTCTTTTCCTGCTAAAAACTGAATATCATCAATCAATAAAATATCGATATTGCGATATTTGTTACGGAAATCAACAGTTTTATTGTCACGGATGGAATTAATAAATTCATTCGTAAATTTTTCCGAGGATAGATAGAGAACTTTTAATTTTGGGTTATGCTCTAGCACGAAGTTCCCAATCGAATGCATGAGATGGGTCTTTCCAAGTCCTACCCCACCATAGATAAACAAAGGATTATATGCTTTAGCAGGAGCTTCTGCTACTGCTAACGAAGCTGCATGGGCAAATCGGTTCCCAGCACCGATTACGAAAGTCTCAAAGTTATAACGATCGTTTAATTTAAAATTAGAATCTTCAATTGCAGCTGGTGGTTTAGAAACTATAATCGGTTGTTGAGCTGGTTCAAATTGATCTATTTCATTCTTTGGTATGACAAATATTACATTCAGCTCTTTATTTAATAATTGGTACAAAGCATCCTTAATAATTAAAAAATAATGTTTTTCTAACCAGCTTCTAGCAAAATCATTTGGTACTCCAACAGTAATAGTGTCCTGTTCGAAAGTGATTACAGCCGTGGATTTTAACCAAGTTTCAAAACTAGGCTTACTAACACGTTTTTGCACAATCGAGAGTGTTTTGTTCCAGAGGTCTGCATACTGCTCAGACATGAGAAAACCTCCTTATAAGCGAAATAGTATGACATGATGATAAAAGTTAAAGAATTGAGAAATATAAATAAAGTGAAAAAAAGTTTCGCACATATAAACGTGGATAAAAATTAGGGGATAATCACGTAACAGGCATGAAAAACCGAGAAATTTGGAGAAAAAAAATACAGTTATCAACATATGTTGACAAGATGTACTAACAATCCACAAAGTATTATCCACAAGGTTATACACATGCTGTGGATAAAAATATAGCTAGAAAATTATCCACATACAAAACAATTAATAATATATCAAATAAATGGCCTAATCGCAATGGGTTTTCTCAGACTTATCCACAAATCAAGACCTAGTGGATAAAAGTTATTCACAGTACTATATTTTGTATACAACCTGTTAAAAACTATGTGGATATTTGACGAAATGAAAAAATCGTTATCCACAATCAATTTTCCTTGACATTTGCATGAATTTTTCTTATAATTTTCAAGAATGTCTTTATTAAACGTAAATCATATTGTGTAAGCGTCAATGACCAATGTCATTTTGGTGTAAACAAGTTTTAAGGAGGTGCCGCAAGATGAAACGCACATTTCAACCGAACAATCGTAAGCGCAAGAAGGTTCATGGATTCCGTAAGCGCATGAGTACAAGCAATGGCCGTAGGGTTATAGCAAATCGTCGTAGAAAAGGCAGAAAAGTATTATCAGCATAAGGCCACAATCATGTGGTCCTTTTTTTATATGTTTTTATGTATAAAGAGGAAGAAAGATATGGTGTTGCGAATACCAAGTTTTCTTTGCACTATCTGAGCTATTAAATTTAAGGTAGATAGTATAAGCGCAACTAAGGTATTCGAATTGCCCAAAAAGGCATTGCGAATACCAAGTTTTCTTTAAAATAGTTGTTTAATTACAGTAAAACTTTGCTATAATGGTGAGTGTAATAGAATCGGGGTGTCAATTTGCATAGAAAGCATCGTCTCTCAAAAAATGAAGACTATATTAAGGTGTATAAAAAGGGAAAATCCCTGGCTAACCGATTTTTTGTTTTCTACATATTCGATCGAAAAGATGCACAACCATTTCGATTAGGGATTTCTGTTAGTAAGAAGGTAGGAAATGCTGTCATACGTAACCAGGTCAAGAGGTACGTCAAAGCTGTAATCGAGAATTATATAGAGGCTATGCCTGTGGGCAAAGACTTTGTGCTCATTGCAAGAAACCCTGCGAACAAGATTAACTATCATGAGACAAAGGATGCAATTGGACATTTATTAAAGAAAAGTAAAGTAGTAGACAAGTTATAAAAAGAAATGAATATAAATATATGGGAGCGTTTCTATGAAACGTATGGCACTTGTACTAATCTATTTATATCAGAATGTCATTTCACCGTTGAAGGGGCCATCATGTAGATTTTATCCGAGCTGCTCCGAATACAGTAGACAGAGCTATATTAAGTTTGGTTTTATAAAAGGTACATACCTAACACTACGTAGGGTTGCGCGTTGTCATCCTTGGAATCCAGGAGGTTTTGATCCTGTCCCATAGGATGTAATGATAGATTTGGTACAATTACGAGGAGGAAGAGTTTTGTCACAAAGACGTTTTTCAAGCAAAGCAGCACTATTATTACTTTTAGTTTTCGTATCATCTATTTTCATGACAGGCTGTACAGTTGAACAGATGCAGCAAACAGAGTTAGATCGTAGTGGAATTTGGGGATCATTTGTAGGAATCTTATCTGATTTAATGGACTACGTAGGGGAAACATTAGGAAGTTACGGGGTTGCAATCCTTGTAGTAACCATTATCATTCGTTTCATTACTCTCCCATTCATGATTAAGCAAATGAAGAGTATGAAAGCAATGCAAAGGCTACAACCGGAAATGACAAAACTTAAGGAAAAATATAAAGATAATCAGCAAAAGCTTAATGAAGAGACTATGAAGCTTTTCCAAAAGCATAATGTAAATCCATTAGCAGGTTGTTTGCCACTGATTATTCAAATGCCGATACTGATCGCTTTTTATCAATCGATTATGTACAATGTTCATATTCGTGAAGCGAGCTTTTTATTCTTCGAGCTAGGGCAAAAGGATCCGACTTACATTTTGCCAATATTAGCAGCACTGACTACTTATTTACAACAAAAGACTATGACGATTAGTCAAGATAACCCACAAGCAAAGGCGTTATTATACTTAATGCCAGCTATGATTTTATTCATCAGTGCAACTCTACCATCTGCATTAGGATTGTATTGGGTGTATAGTAACATATTCTCAATTGCTCAGAATTATTTCATGTATCGTGATACTGGCGTAAAGCAGGAGGCAGCGAAATGAGAAAATTAGTAGAGAGCGCGAAGACAATCGATGAAGCGATTGCATTAGGTTTATCGAAATTGGGGCTTCAAAAAGAGGAAGTAGAAATTAATATCATAACTGAGCCAACCAAAGGTTTTCTTGGATTTGGTTCGAAAAATGCAGAAGTAGAAATTATCGTAAAAGATAATCCAATTGCACAAGGGAAAAAAGTGCTATCAGAGATTTTTGGAGCGATGGACTTAAATGTACAGATTGAAGATTATAAAGAAGATGACCAAATTGTTTTTAACATTGTAGGCGATAATTTAGGAGTATTAATTGGCAGAAGAGGACAAACTCTTGACGCATTACAATATCTCCTGAATCTATCTGTTAATAAAAGTAAAGATTCAAATACACGATTCTTACTAGATGCAGAATCCTATCGTGAGAGAAGAAAAAAGACTCTTGAAAGTTTAGCTCAAAAGCTCGCGAATAAAGTTCGCAAATATAAAAAAGATGTTGTCCTTGAGCCTATGGCGCCATATGAGCGCAAGATTATTCACACGTATCTGCAGAATGAGAAAGGCATTTATACAAGAAGTCAGGGGCAAGAGCCGTTCCGTAAAATTGTGATTAGTGCCAAAAAACATACAGAAGTATAATGAGAAATACTTAGTAAGATGTAAAACCACAACAAATAGTTGTGGTTTTATCTTTTTTTATGGATAGAACTGGTGTAATATAAAGTTTTAAGGGAAATATGAAAATAATGAATTCTCGTTATTTCGTTATTATAGAAGGAAGTGTGTAAAATGAACCAGGATACAATTGCAGCGATTGCTACTGCTATTGGAGAAGGCGGTATCGGTATAATCCGCGTAAGTGGTATAGATGCTATTCACATTGTGGATAAGATTTTTAAAGGAAAAGTTTCTTTATCCACAGTGGAAACTCATACGATACATTATGGTAAAATAACGAACCAAGATAATCAGATGATCGATGAAGTATTAGTTTCTGTTTTTAAAGCACCAAGAACTTATACATCAGAAGATGTGGTAGAAATCAATTGTCACGGCGGAGTTTTACCTGTAACTAAAGTATTAGAGCGTACGATTGAAGCAGGAGCACGCTTAGCAGAGCCAGGCGAATTCACAAAAAGAGCATTTCTCAATGGCCGTATCGATCTAAGTCAAGCAGAGGCTATCATAGATGTCATCCGCTCTAAAACGGATCTGTCATTAAAGGCTGCAATGTCACAGGTTCAAGGAAAGCTTTCGAATGATATCGCGAATTTACGCAATAAAATGATTGAACTTATGGCTCATATAGAGGTTACGATAGATTATCCAGAACATGATGTAGAAGAGGTTACAAAAGATCGTGTAGTAAATACATCAAAAGAGGTAGTAGTAGAAATCGACAAGCTTCTAGAAAACTCAGAACAAGGAAAGATTATTAGAGATGGGATATCAGCAGTGATTGTAGGAAGACCAAATGTAGGAAAGTCATCACTACTTAATGCCATACTTCGAGAAAATCGTGCCATCGTTACAGATATCCCTGGCACAACTAGGGATATCCTAGAAGAGTACATAAATGTAAAAGGTATTCCCGTTCGAATTATAGATACGGCAGGCATTCGAGAGACAGAAGATGTTGTTGAGAAGATTGGCGTAGAACGTTCTAGAAAAGCAATGGAAGACGCAGATTTAACACTATTAATCTTAAATGCATTTGAAGAGCTTCATGAATATGATATAGAGCTTTTAAAGGCGATTGAGGAAAAGCACGCAATTATTGTATTGAATAAAACAGATTTACCGCAAAAAATTTCTAAAGATAGTATTAATAGCTATCTAAAGAATCAACCGATTGTTTCGCTGTCTGCAAAAGAGGAAGAAGGAATCGAGGATTTGTATTCGGAAATTGAGCGCATATTTTTAAGTGGACAAATTCGCCAATCAGATTTTTCTTTTGTAACGAACACAAGGCATATTGCATTATTAAAAAGTGCAAGAGCGTCGGTGCTTGACGTATTACAAGGGATTGAACAGGATATGCCTATGGATATTTTAGCGATTGACTTAAAGACTGCTTGGGATACCTTAGGCGAAGTGGTAGGAGAGACTGTAAGCGAGGGATTGATTGATCAACTATTCTCGCAATTCTGTTTAGGGAAGTAGTACGAGCTATATAGCGTATATATGTAAGGACAGAAGTTTATGTAAGGACAGAGTCTATCGTGGGGTGAAGGAATGGAATACGTGGCCGGAGAATTTGACGTTATTGTTGTAGGGGCAGGGCATGCAGGATGTGAAGCAGCTTTAGCAGGCGCTCGAATGGGTTTAAGAACTTTAATCATTACGATTAATATGGATAGTATCGCTCATATGCCTTGTAATCCTGCTATTGGTGGTCCTGCTAAGGGCCATGTGGTAAGGGAGATTGATGCTTTAGGTGGAGAAATGGGTCATAATACTGACCGTACCAATATTCAAGTAAGAATGCTGAATACTGGAAAAGGACCTGCTGTACATGCATTACGTGCACAGGCAGATCGTCATTTATATGCAGCATCGATGAAACAGGTGTTAGAAAATACCGAAAACCTTACGCTACGCCAGGGTTTAGTCGAGAAATTATTGATAGAGAACCTGACAATCCAAGGAGTTGTTCTTCAAACAGGAGCTAAGTATCTTGGAAAAGCAGTAATTATAACAACAGGGACATACTTAAAAAGTAGAATTATCATTGGTGATGTAAATTTCAGCAGCGGACCGAACGGTATGCTAGCATCAAATAAGCTGTCTGAGAGCTTAGTGGAGCATGGAATACAGCTCGTGCGCTTTAAAACTGGAACACCACCTCGAGTGAATAAGAATACAATTGACTTCTCGAAAATGTCGATTCAACCAGGGGATCCAAGTTTTTTACCGTTCTCCCATGCACTTTGCGACTATAATCGACCTAAACATGACTGCTGGTTAACCTACACTACGGATAGAACGAAAGAAATTATATTAAGTAACCTTAATCGATCGCCTTTATACTCAGGGGCAATCGAAGGTACAGGACCTCGCTATTGTCCGTCTATTGAGGATAAGATTGTTCGTTTTAGTGATAAGCCAAGCCACCAAATTTTCCTTGAGCCAGAAGGCGAGAATACTATTGAATATTATGTGCAAGGCTTCTCTACTAGCTTTCCAGAAGATTTACAAATAGAAATGTTACGCTCGATTGCTGGACTAGAAAATGTTCAAATGATTCGACCAGGCTATGCAATCGAATATGATGCTGTGATTCCGACACAGTTAAAAGCAACATTAGAGCTAAAAGACATCGATGGACTATATACTGCTGGACAAATCAATGGCACATCAGGTTATGAAGAGGCTGCTGGCCAAGGGATTGTAGCTGGAATCAATGCGGTTCTGAAGATTCAAGGAAAAGAGCCACTGATTCTCGAACGTTCGGATGCATACATCGGTGTCATGATTGATGACCTAGTGACTAAGGGAACGATGGATCCCTATCGTTTATTAACATCAAGGGCAGAATATCGCTTAATATTACGTAACGATAATGCAGATTTACGTCTCACAGAAATGGGCTATAAAGTAGGCCTTGTGAAAGAGGAAGCATATCAGCGATTTACGCGTAAGAAAGCACTGATAGAACAAGAATTAGAGCGATTAGAGAGCATTAAGCTTCGACCGAATCTAGAGACAATTCAACAGCTCGAAGCGTTAGGGACCGCACCAATCGTCAATACGACATCATTACGAGAACTTTTACGACGTACTGAAATCGAGTATGACCATATTTTACAATTTGCCCCGATTGAGCAACCGTTGCCGAAGGAAGTCATCGAGCAAGTTGTGATTCAGACGAAATATGAAGGGTATATTAAGAAGCAATTGGAACAAATCGTGAAAAATAAAAAGCTAGAAAATCGCAGAATTCCTGAAGACATCGATTATATGAGTATATCTGGGATTGCACTAGAGGCAAGAGATAAATTGAATAAAATTCGCCCTCATTCCGTTGGACAAGCAGCTAGAATCTCAGGCGTGAACCCGGCAGATATATCAATATTATTGATCTACCTAGAGCAATTACGTAGAGGAGGTAGCAATTATCATGGACAATCTTAGGATGAAAGTTCAAGAAAACTTTCAAAGCTTAATGGAAGGACATGGTGTGTCATTAACGGATAAGCAGCTCGACCAGTTTTATCAATACTACGTGATACTTGTTGAATGGAACGAAAAAATGAATTTAACGGGAATCACAGAAATATCTGAAGTCTATATTAAACATTTCTACGATTCATTGACATTAGCATTATCATTTCCTAAGATTCAAGGGAAATTTACCGCCATCGATGTTGGAAGTGGCGCTGGTTTTCCAGGGATTCCACTGAAAATTGCGTTTCCTGAATTGGAGATTACGTTTCTTGACTCATTAATGAAACGAATTAATTTCTTAAAAGCCGTAACAGAGCAATTAGGCTTGCAAAATTGTCATTTCGTCCATGGAAGAGCAGAAGAAATTGCCCAGGATGTTAAATTTCGCGAGAAGTATGATATATCTATTGCAAGGGCAGTCGCAAGGTTAGCTGTACTTAATGAACTCTGCTTGCCGTTTGTGAGAGTCAATGGCTCGTTCTATTCGATGAAGGGACCAGATATTGACGCAGAACTACTAGAAGCCAAGCAATCTATTAAGGTTTTAGGCGGAAAAGCAAATAAAACACAAGCGTTAGAGCTACCAGAGGGGCACGGCCAACGGAGTATTATAGAAATTAAGAAAGTGTCACCAACACCAAAGAAATATCCTAGAAAGCCTGGTACACCAGCAAGGACTCCTCTCATATAGGGGAGTTCTTTGCTGTGTTTATGCGTCAGTGCAACTAAGGCAATCTCTTCCAAAGCTTGGCGAACATCTAGTTTTCTTTAATCAATAGGAAGGAAAATAGGGCAACAGTAGCGAATAGATATAGTACCTATGATTTAGGAGTGGTAACATTGAAAGAACCAATTTCTCGTTTATTTGGTAGTAAGTGGGGACAGACGGTCGCAGAAGAAGTGGTAGAAAAAGAGGTAGCTGTGACAGAGCAAACGGATAAAATCAATCAAATCTTAGTCGCACTAATCGATCCTAGCCCATATCAGCCACGTACCGTTTTTGAGGATGATAAATTAGAAGAATTGTGCCAAACAATTAAGACGCATGGTATCATTCAGCCAATTGTTGTACGTAAAATGTCAAATCGTTATGAGTTAATCGCAGGGGAAAGAAGACTAAGGGCGGTTAAAAAACTTGGTCTCGAAACAATTCCGGCGATTATTCGTGATATGAATGATACGCAAGCAGCGTCTGTAGCACTGATTGAAAATCTTCAACGTGAGGGACTTACTTCGATTGAGGAAGCTGTTGCTTACAAGAAGCTTATAGATATCCATGGATTAACCCAGGAAGCCCTTGCCCAAAGGCTTGGAAAAGGACAATCGACCATTGCGAATAAGCTTCGATTGATTCAGTTACCTGATGCTATTCAAGAGGGTCTAATGCAACGTTCAATCACAGAGAGACATGCTAGGGCGCTACTACAATTAAATGATGCTGAAGAGCAACAAATGAAGCTTTTCCAAGAGGTAGTTCAAAAGGGACTAACAGTTAAGCAATTAGAGAATAAAATAGAACAGTTAAAAGCGAAAGAGGAAGAAAAACCTAAGGCAAAACGTACGGGTTTCTCTCGCGATGTACGGATTGCGAGAAATACGATTAATCAGTCGATTGAAATGGTGAAAAAGATCGGCATGGCTTTGAACGTTGAAGAAGAAGATTTTCAGGAATTCTATCAGATTGTAATAAAAATTCCTAAATAGAGAATATCAGTAAAAAATAGTGAACATTACCTACTCAGGTTTAAGCTGAGTAGTTTTTTTGCCACTATGTATTTCCTATTAACTGTGAGATAATAGATGAACACATGTAATCGATTGAGTAAGCATTTTTGCTAGCTAATAAACGTTAGAAAACGAGGTGAAACGGTTGGCCAAAGTAATTGCCATAACCAATCAAAAAGGCGGGGTAGGTAAGACTACAACGGCAGTAAACTTAAGTGCTTGTTTAGCACAACTAGGGAAGAGGGTCTTAATTATAGACGCTGATCCTCAAGGAAATTCTACGAGCGGATTAGGAATTAATAAAGCAGATATTGAAAATTGTATCTATGATGTTTTAATTGAAGAGATTCATCCAATGGAGGCTGTCCAAGAGACTACAACCCCTAACCTTTACATACTACCGGCTACAATTCAATTAGCAGGCGCGGAAATCGAATTAGTACCGATTATGTCGAGAGAAATACGTCTCAAGAGAGCAATTCAACAGCTTTCTGATAACTATGATTATATTATAATTGACTGTCCACCGTCACTAGGTTTACTTACAATCAATTCATTGACGGGATCTAATTCAGTATTAATTCCAATCCAATGTGAATTTTACGCGTTAGAGGGGTTAAGTCAGTTATTAAATACAATACGCTTAGTACAGAAACATCTTAATACTACATTAGAGGTCGAAGGCGTATTATTGACAATGTTTGATGCTAGGACGAACCTAGGGATTCAAGTCATAGATGAAGTTAAGAAATACTTCCAAGACAAAGTATACACCACTGTTATTCCGAGAAATGTTCGCTTAAGTGAAGCTCCAAGCCATGGCAAGCCAATTATTATGTATGATGGAAAATCGAAAGGTGCGGAAATGTATTTAGAGCTTGCTAAGGAAGTGATTGAGAACAATGAGCGTAACTAAATCAAACAAAGGTTTAGGAAAAGGCCTGGGGGCATTACTAGGCACAGAGACGATTTCTGACAAAGATCAAGTTTTGAATATCTCAATTAATGATATTCGTCCCAATCCGTATCAGCCGAGAAAAGTCTTCAACGATCAGGCAATCGCAGAATTATCTCAATCGATTATAGAGCATGGCGTTATACAGCCTATAATCGTGAAGAAGACATTACGTGGGTACATTTTGATTGCAGGAGAAAGACGGCTTCGTGCTAGCAAACTAGCTGGTTTAGATACAATTCCTGCTGTTGAAAGAGATTTTACCGATGAACAAATAAGAGAAGTTGCGCTAATAGAGAATCTGCAAAGGGAAGATTTGAATCCTATCGAGATTGCAGATGCTTATGACAAGTTAATACGAGAGCTTGACTACACTCAAGAGCAGTTAGCTAAGCGAGTAGGGAAGAGTCGACCGCAAATTGCTAATTTCCTGAGACTGCTTCAACTTCCGGAAGAAATCAAGGATAATGTTTCACGTGGAACAATTTCCTATGGTCATGCTAGAGCTTTATTAGGAATTGAAAGCAAGCAACATCAGAAACTATTAGCGGAACGAATTATACAAGAAAAACTTAGTGTTCGAGAAACAGAAGAAATCGTGCAGAATCTATCAAATGTTTCACGTGAAACAAAACAGAAGAAGAAAGTACGGTATCGTGATCCGAATATAGTAAGTTTAGAGAAACAACTGGAATATGTTTTAGGTACTGGAGTTAAGATTGTACCAGGGAAGAAAAAAAGCAAAATAGAAATCGAGTATTTTACTGACGAGGATTTGGAAAGAATACTAAAGATACTAGACACGAATTAACAACCAGTTATAGGGTTGTTTTTTCTTTATAAACAAAGCTATTAGTCATCAGAAATTACCAAACTGTGATGATGGATTAAAACATTACAGGACATGCTTTGGTTTTTTGGTAAAGAGCTGCTCTTTTCAGGGCTTAAATACTTCAGACTATAGAATGAGGTGTGAGATGGAACGCTACATATACTTAGATAATGCCGCATCTAGCTGGCCTAAACCTCTGGAAGTAGCAACAGCTACTTATAATGCAATCACCAACTACGGAGCGAACCCTGGCCGTGGGGCGCATAAGCTCGGCTTGGAGGCGGGCAGAATCGTTTATGGATGTCGAGAAAAGCTGGCAAAGCTATTCCACGTAGAGAATCCAAGCAACATTATCTTTACTAAGAATACGACGGAATCTCTTAACATCCCGCTAATGTCTTTTCTGAAGGCTGGCGACCACGTTTTAACAACAAGCGTGGAGCACAATTCCGTCATACGCCCTTTAGAATATCTTTTGACAAAGGGTATTACATATTCCATGATTCCTGCCACTCAAACAGGTGAAACAGACCTCAACGAACTGGAAAAGCAACTTAAACACCATACGAATACTAAACTTTTAGTGGTTTCGCACGCTTCCAATGTGTTGGGAACAATCCTCCCCTTAGAGGAGATCTGTAAACTGGCGAAGATTTATAATATTACAGTTCTTGTGGACGCTGCCCAGACGGCAGGTGTTATAGATATACCAGTAGAGAAATGGGGAATTGATTTTCTTGCGTTTCCAGGACATAAGGGGTTATATGGGCCACAGGGGACTGGTGGGCTTTACATTCACCCTGAAGTTGTATTGGAGCCAATCCTATATGGTGGGACCGGAGGGAATTCTGAATCAAAGCAGATGCCAACAGTTCGTCCTGATCGGTTTGAAAGTGGAACTCCGAATACTCCAGGACTTGCAGGGTTAAAAGCCGGAGTTGAATTTATTCAGTCTGTAGGGATGGATAAGATACGGGAACATGAGTCTATGCTTGTGGCGCTATTATTAGACAAGTTACAACACATGCCGTTAATTCAGACGTATGGACCACCAATAGGAATTGAACGAGCAGCAGTTGTCGCCTTTAATATAAAAGGCATTGAGAGCAATGAAGTTGCTTATATGTTGGACAAGATTTATAACATCGGGGTAAGGGCTGGCATGCACTGTTCTCCTTGTGCACATACAACTGCGGGAACGTTACAACAGGGGATTGTAAGAGTTTCTCCTGGATATTTCAATACCCATGCAGATATAGATACATTTGTAGATGCAATTGAGGAAATCATCGAGGAAATTTAAATGAAATGTAAAAGTATAATATTTAGATAGAATAATATAGATATGGGGATGGGTAGTAAGTTATGGAATTGTTTTCAGTATTACAAGGGACATTTGTAAACGGTGGTGCGATTATTCTAGGCGCATTGATAGGTATTGTGCTACCGAAGATTCCAGATCAATATAAAACGACGGTCTTGCAGGCAATAGGGTTGTCAGTGATTGTGATAGGAATTGGTATGGCAATGGGGACACAGAACGCTCTTATTATGATTATGAGTGCTGTCATTGGTGGAATTATCGGAGAATTGCTTCGTCTTGAAGATCGAATCGACCAATTGGGCGTTCGAGTAGAAAAGATATTTGCTAAGCGAAGTAATGGAATATCCGATGGAAAGATTGCGAAAGGATTTGTATTTGCCACTCTCATTTATTGTGTTGGCTCAATGGCAATTGTCGGAGCTTTGGACAGTGGACTGGATCTGAATCACGATGTACTTTATACAAAATCAATGCTAGACGGATTTAGCTCCATTATATTCGCTTCTACGATGGGGATTGGGGTAATGCTCTCTGCGTTTTCAGTCCTTATTTACCAAGGTATAATTGCTTTACTAGCAAGTTCATTAACCGATGTCTTAAATGACAGTGTTGTCAATGAAATTCGTGCAGTTGGCGGTCTACTTATTATGAGTATTGGACTCAATCTATTAGAAGTTATTAAGATTCGAGTGGGTAACCTATTACCGTCGATTTTCGTAGCTGTAATCATTATGATTATACTAGAAATGTTAGGAATAATAATATAGAAGTTATAATCTAGTAATTAAAGTTTTGAAATTAAATAAAATAATCAACCTCCTTGCCGATATTATGGATAGCAATGTTTTCCATTCTATTGCGGGAGGTTTTTTTATGCTCATTGAGTCATCTAGTATCACAATGCGGTCAGAACATCGGAAACAGGAACGGTATGAGAGAAATGAGAAACTAGAAATGTGGGTTGGTACTGCGCCAAGTGCTCAAGGCAATAGTGCTACGATCAATTCGAACGGTAACCAGCGTAGCGACCTATTGATTATTTCTCAAGAGGCAAGAGAAGCACAAGCGCAAGAAGTGATTACTATATCCAACCAAGAAGAAAATGATCCATTCGAAATCACGAGCTACCAAAAACAAAAGATGTTACTTTTACAAACACTATTACAAGCGCTTACAGGGAAAAAAATTAAGTTTTATGGTATCGATGAGGAAGCAAACAGAAATCAAGAAGTAGGGCAGCATAAGGCAATAAGATTAGGGAACAATGTAGCGAACCAAGCTCCTAAAGGATGGGGCATAGCGTATGATTTAAGTGAATCCTATTATGAATCAGAGAGAATGAACTTTTCCTCGCAAGGAACGATTAAGACTACCGACGGAAAGGAAATCAACTTTTCTATTGATGTATCTATCAGTCGATCATTTGCGCAACATAATAGTATAAGTTTTCGAGCGGGGGATGCGGTTGTGGTTGATCCACTCGTGATTAACTATAAAGGGACATCAGCTGGTCTATCAGAGAAGAAGTTCTCATTTGATCTAACTATGGATGGTATGCCGGAGCAAATATCAATGTTGAAGCCGGGTAGTGGCTTTTTGGCACTAGATCTCAATGGAGATGGAAAAATCAATGATGGAAGTGAGCTGTTTGGCCCTAAAACAGGCAATGGCTTTTCAGAATTAGCTAACTATGATGAAGATGGTAATGGATGGATTGATGCTAATGACTCCATCTATGAGAAATTGCAGATATGGACCAAAGACGATCAAGGAATCGATAGACTATTTGCAATTGGCGAACTGGGGGTCAGCGCAATATATTTAGGGAATATCCACACCCCATTTGACTTTAAAGACTCAAATCAACAGCTTCAAGGCCAATTAAGTCGTACAGGAATCTTTGTCAATAAAAATGGAACAGTAGGCACAGTTCAGCAAGTCGATTTAGCAACATAACCGCTCTCCCAGCTACAGAAATGGAGTATTGGTAACGACGTTGAGTCAAAAAACAAGCAAAAACAAATACTTGAAAATAGGCGTTTTTAGAAAGAATGTTATGCTATAATAGGACCTACAATAGATACTTTAAATTACTAGAGGAAGAATAGAATGAAATCCTTTCTACAAAAATTAAAAGAATATATAACTGTTGAACGTTCTATTCTTTCGGAGATGAACGCTATTAATACGCAACGAATTCAATATATGGCATGGGTGATGTGTGTTGTACATATCGCTCATGTCTTATTCTTTTGGCTCTACACGCCAAATCCAGACGATATGAATGCGTACAATTGGCGGATAGGAATCCTTGCAATCCATAGCGTAATGTTCTTCATTGCGATGATTGTAGGGGCTATCGCTAGAATGATTGCTCGAAAAGAATTAACGGACTCAAGAATTTCATTTATCTTCCAAGGTAGTGTCATCCTTTTATATTTAACGTTTGCCGTAGTTACGTGTGTTATTGACCAATTAGTTACGGCACAAATCCTGCCTTTTTTTGCAGCAAGCATAGGAATAGCTGTTGTCATATTGATTCATCCCGCAGTTGTAGTAATTAACTATACATTAGCATTTATGTTGCTATACCATGTGCTTGAGATAACGCAGCACAATCAAGAATTATTGCTATCCCTACAAGTTAATAGTATCACTGCGATAGGTACCGGTTTTGCCGTTGCGGTCCTATTATGGAAAGTGCAAGTAGAAAGAATCAAGCAACAAAGAAAAATCGAAGAACAAACAAAAACTCTTGAAGAAAAGAATGAACAGCTTCGATATCTTGCCACACATGATTCCCTTACGAACCTATATAACCGTGCGTATTTTTTGACCCATGTGATAGATCAGTTAAAAAGCAAGGATGTAGGTGAAGCATGTTTAGTGATTTTGGATATTGACCATTTTAAATGGATTAACGATAACTATGGACATCCAGCGGGCGACTATGTACTTAAAGAGATTGCGAGCTTAATCCAGAGATTGTTACAATCGGGCGATATTGCAGCACGAATTGGCGGAGAAGAGTTCGCGTTGTATGTGGCAAATTCATCAATCGCCAAGGGTAAAGAATTCGCTGATGAGATAAGGGCTGCCATCGAGGACGAACGCTTTGAGTATGCAGGAGCTGTTATAAAGGTTACCGCTAGCTTTGGCGTTGGACAATTAAATCACAGAGACAACGAATCTTTATTAGCTACTTATACCGAAGTAGATAAGGCATTGTATCAAGCTAAGGATTTAGGTAGAAATAAAGTTCAAATAGTAGCATAACATGCGAACGGATTTGGAGCGTTAATAAGCGCCTAAATCTGTTTTTTTATGTTTACTATTAGAGAGTATCTATTTAGTGTAGAAAGTATAGCGGTGTATTAGCAATAGCAGCAGTAAACTGCTGTATTTATGGGTCAGTCAAAGATAGCACTCTAATGAGCAAACAAATATAACAGAAAATATGGTTGACAAAACCAGTCGCTGTGCATATAGTATATATACAGATATACACATTGATACACGATTTTTGGAAGGAGGATATTCATTGAACATCATTATTTCGAATACTTCACCAGAACCATTATATGAGCAGATCGTGAGACAGATAAAAGAAGCGATTGTAAAGGGAGAGCTAGTATCTGGAGAGCCATTACCATCAATACGGAATTTGGCAAAAGATCTGAATATTAGTGTCATTACAACGAAGAGAGCGTATCTGGAGCTTGAGCGTGAAGGATATATTACAATCGTTTCTGGGAAGGGAACCTATGTATCGGGCCAATCGAGTGAACTATTGCGCGAAAAGCAATATAAAAAAATTGAAGGACTAATGGTAGAGATAGTAAATCACAGCAAAGTCGCAAACATTGAAGTTGCGGAATTAGTGGATTTATTAACTCTGCTTTACAAGGAGGATTAGAATGAAGCACATATTAGAAATTAAAAATTTCTCAAAACGATATCAGTCGTCTGCCATAGAGAATATATCATTTTCTTTAGAGCCAGGGTATGTTATGGGCTTAATTGGTCCCAATGGTGCTGGGAAAACAACAATCATTAAAGCGATTATGAATCTTATTAAAAAAGATGATGGGGTAATCAACGTATTCGGCCTAGATCATATAGTTCATGAGCAAGTGATTAAAGACCAAATTGGCTTTGTATATGACGAGAACTACTTTTATGAACACTTAACACCCAAACAAATAGAGAGCATAATATCACCATTTTATTCAGAATGGAATCATCAATTATTTAAAAGTTACTTAGAGCGATTTGAAATCTTACAAAACCAGAAAATAAAACAAATGTCTAAAGGGATGAAGATGAAATTTTCTATAGCAATGGCCCTTAGCCATAACGCAAAATTGCTCATTTTAGACGAACCAACGGCAGGCCTTGACCCAATTGTAAGAAGGACAATTCTAGATATTCTAAGGGAAGTAATTGCGGGTGGCGACAGAAGCGTATTGTTCTCTACTCATATTACCGGAGATTTAGAGCAAATCGCTGATTATATCACTTTTGTTCATCAAGGGAAGTTAATCTTTAGCAAGGAAAAAGAGGAACTTTATGATCAATATGCGATTGTTAAGGGAGAAAAAGGGATATTAGATCGAGATATTCGAAAGCTTTTTCTATCTGTAGATGAGAATCCATATGGGTTTGAAGGTCTAACAGCCCATATCGATCAATTGAGGCCACTCTTAGACGAGCAAGTCATCATAGAAAGACCAACATTAGAACAAATCATGGTTTATACAGTGAGGGGGAAGTGCTGTGATTAATTTGCTTAGAAAAGAAATATTGATTCAAAGAAAAAGTTTTTTCTTTGCAGCGTCTTATTCGTTATTTTTACTCGTTGTATTTAATAATCCAGGATATGATCTAATGGCATATGTGATAGGGATAACCGCTATAGCAATTGTGTTCTGCATGAATGCAACAAGCTTAGATGAACGAAATAAGTCGAGTGTTATTTGGCGGAGTTTGCCGATTCGACATGAAGATATTGTAAGAAGTAAGTATTTGAGTGTGTTTCTATACGTGATATTTGGGGCAGTTGCAATGGGTGCTAGTGGAATCTTACTTCAACTTACACCATTGAGTGGAATCCGCTATATTCAAATTCATGATCTAATACTGGCAATAATTTTCACTATGCTTGCCATGTCGATATATTATCCAATCATATTTCGGTTTACGAATCAAACCTTCCGCTATGCAGGAATGGCGATTTTCCTAATCTTCTTCTTTTTTCCTAACTTTTTTGGTGGGTTGATTCTCTCAAGACTACATGTCAATGAAAATGACGTTAGCGGTTGGCCTGAAATAGTTCAAACCCTTGTTGGGACACCATTCATCTCACTGCTAATAATAGCAACGCTAGCGACTACGGCTTTCTATTATGTATCCTATAAGCTATCGGTAAGATTCAACAAGAGATTAGAGTTATAAAGATAACTCTAGTTGCACTTATTTCGCCTGTACCCCTTGTGGGTGAAGCTTGGCGGTACTTATCTTCTACTTTCACCTCAGGCACGTAATGGCACTAACTATTTTAAAATAGAAGAACTTTCTGTAGAAGAGGAGTATAAGTAAACGCCGCTGAGATAAATGACAATGCTGTTGCAGTGATAGCAATTAGGAAGTGCCAATTAGGCACTTCCTAATGCATTTGCGATTGCTTCTTGATAAATTGTCTTGAGTGGAATCCCAGTTACATTTGCTACTTGACGACAATCTTCGAACTCAGGAGCATAATTAATCTCTTCATCATGTAAGTGGCCTACTTTTACGCTGATTTTATGACCGCGTACTGTTACGTCGTGATACGTTCTATGTAATGACTCTCTAGCTACTGGCCAAAGCCGTACGCCTAAGGTAGAAGATTCACGAAATATCATTTCTTTGACCCTAGGGAGTGCCGAAGTATCCGTTAGAACTTTTAGGATGGAACCATTCCGCCCTTTTTTTATAATCGCTGGTACGATTGTTACTTCCTTAGCCCCAGCTGACATGATTTGGTCAATCATATATTGATACAGTTCTGGCTGCATATCATCGATTGTCGTTTCAATAGCATACATGGTTTGATGGTTGAAGGGTGTTTGAATCGATTCTACGTTAGGAAGGATTTGCGACTGTTCATCGACTTTGCTCCCTAGTACTAGACGTAAAATGTTTGGCTGCTCTAAATCCTTTTTGCCGGCACCATAACCAACTTTTTCAACGACCATGGAAGGAATTTGTGCAGAATAAGAATGAACAATTGTTTTGAGTATGGCGGCACCCGTTGGAGTTGTTAACTCATGTTCAATCATGACACTCCGGATTGGAACTCCTGCAAGGATTTCTAAAGTCGCAGGCGCAGGAATAGGGAATAGCCCATGATCACAGGACACAGTCCCATACCCCGTAGGAACATGACCACAGATAATCTGATCTACTTGTAACTGGTCGATACAAATGGCTGCTCCAATAATATCTATAATGGAATCCATGGCACCGACTTCATGGAAATGGACTTTTTCAATCGTTGTACCGTGAATTTTTGCTTCTGCTTCAGCAATGCATTGGAAAATCTGCATAGCAATCGACTTTACACTGTCACTAAGAAGACTGGTTTGAATGGTGGCATGAATATGATGTAAATGTCGGTGTGCATGCGTATGCTTCATATATTCCCCATGACCGTCGTGCACTTCGTGGGTAAGAAAGGTGATATCAGTCGCTAAACAGCGGATACCCTCTTTCTTAACAACTTCAAATGAAATTTTGAAAGGATCTACGGCTAATGACTGTAAGCTACTACACAATACCTCTTGATCCACCCCTAAATCAACGCAAGCAGCTAAAAACATATCTCCAGAAATCCCCGACACTGGATCAATATATAGCACTTTACTCATACTACGCCTCCTAATCGGTAAAATTATGAATCGCCTTGCAGATATTCCCTGCTGCTATGGCGGCACCGAAACCATTGTCTATATTCACGACAGTAATGCCACTCGCGCAGCTGTTCAGCATCGTTAAAAGTGGGGCTAGCCCTTGAAAGTGGGCGCCGTATCCGACGCTTGTAGGAACTGCAATCACTGGACAAGAGACAAGGCCGCCTACTACACTTGGTAAAGCACCCTCCATACCAGCAATGACAATGACAACTTGTGCCTGCCGTAAGGATTCAATGTGTGCAAATAGTCTATGAATACCGGCAACACCGACATCATACACTCGTTCTGTTGTAATACCAATCGCATCTAATGTAACGACTGCTTCTTCAGCTACAGGGATGTCAGAGGTTCCAGCTGCTACGATGGAAACTTTATATGGTCGTAAAGCAGTGCTTGGAGAACCTAAGGTGATACAACCTGCAATCGCATGATACATAGCTTCGGGGTTAAGTTCCTGCACAGCTTTGTAATGTTCTTGGGTAGCGCGGGTCGCAAGCACAATAGGTGAGTGCTTATAAATAGTGTTCATAATACTTGCGACTTGTTCAGGGGTTTTACCCATACTAAAGATTACCTCAGGAAAGCCATTACGTTCTGCGCGATTATGATCTACTTTAGCAAAGCCAAGGTTTTCAAAAGTTAGAAGCTGAGAAGCATCGTCAATCGATATAGAGCCTGATTGTACTTTTGCTAAAATGCTTTTTATTGTAGACAATACGGGCAACCCCTTAACTATTTGTATTCGTTGCAGTAATCCTGCGGTTCATACTCCCTGTCTGATAACCTTGTAGGTCAAGAGTGACATAATGGAAACCTAAGCCTCGTAATGCGTCGGATATCTCATGATAATTTTCCAATATGATAGGGAAATCTTTAGGATATACTTCAATACGAGCAATTGCATCATGGTGACGGACTCTTATTTGTAGGATTCCCATTGACTTCAAAAACTCTTCGGCTTCTTCAATTTGAGTAATTTTTTCTAATGTAATTTTTGTTCCATAGGGTATTCTAGAAGATAAGCAAGCAAATGAGGGCTTATTCCACGTAGGTAGTCCCATTTCCTTCGAAATTAGACGTATTTCTTCTTTCGTAAGCTTTGCTTCTAGTAAAGGGCTACGAATGGACAGGTTATGTAAGGCTTTAAAACCTGGACGATAATCGCTTAAGTCGTCATAATTCGAACCATCACAAATCGTCGATATATGTTCTAACTTCGCTATATCTAATAAATGAGTGAACAAACCAGTCTTGCAATGGTAGCAACGATCCGTATCATTATTCACGAAATTCGCATTTCGCAACTCTTCTATTTGTGTTACAATATGCCTTACCGAAAAACTTTTTGCTAACTGTACGGCACTATCGACTTCCTTTTGTGGAAAGGTTTCTGATGCAGCCGTTACTGCTAGTACCCGGTCGGAAAGGACATGCTTTGCTCTAGCTAATAGAAACGTACTGTCTACACCACCGGAAAACGAAATCATGATACGATTCATAGAAATCAACAATTGATCGAGAACTTGCAATTTATCTTGTAAATCAGGGTGTAAGTTCATTAGGTCCTCCAATGTTAAAAAATTAAGATGAGGTGTGTGAAATGTTGTTACCGTTCCCGTTAGAATATTTAGTGTTTGGTATGTTAGGTATTATCATTCTATTGTTATTCGTTGTTATTTCTCAAGCAAAGAACATTTCTAAAGTGAATAGAAAATATAATAAGCTAATGCGTGGCATGAATGACAATAATGTAGAAGAGATATTAATGAAATACATAAATCATGTAGACGAGTTTGGCAAGCGCTTACACGCAAGTGAACTAGAAATAGAGAAGATTCATGAAATAGTTGGTGCAAGGGCCGGTCGATTTGGCATTAAGCGTTACAATGCGTATGATGAATCTGGTAATGATCTAAGTTTCTCACTATCTCAAATCAACGATCAAGGAAACGGTTTCGTTCTTACTGGGATTTATGGAAGACACGAGCAAAGAATCTATGCGAAACCTGTAATAAATGGCGCTTCACAATACACTTTAACGGATGAAGAAAAAGAAGTCATAGCGAAAGCATTAGAACAAAACTTAAAGAAAACTTGACATTCGCCAAGCTTTAGCGAAGAGAATGACTTAGTTGCACTGACGCAAAAACACAGTAATTTATTACTGATGTGTTGCTAATGCAAAGCTATGTACATCAGATAAATTTATCTCAGCGGCGTTTACTAATACTCCCACTTCTATAAGTGGGAGATAAGTGCCGCCAAGCTTCGAAATAAGTGCAACTAGAGTTCAGGTGGAGTAAAAACTCCATCTGAACTAAGTTTTCTTTATAAATTCTGATATACCAAGATAATCATAACATATTTTGCATAACAAACTAACTTATGAATATATAAAAAATAAATAGAATGGGGGTACAATATGCGTCAAAATGCGTTGTTACTGTGTGTTATAGGATTAGTGGCAAGTTTCATTGTAGGTTGTGGTGGGGCAAAGACTTCTGCGAATGTGGAGGATATTTACCAAAGCTCTGTAGATGCGATGGCAAAAGCAAACTCATATTCCTTCCAAATGGAAGTAGACCAAACTTTAGACATCCCTGATGAACAAGAAATGCATACGGTCGAGTCAAACCTCGTAATGAACGGAAAGATGGTTGAGAACCCACTCGCGATGGAAATGGTAATCTCCATGAATATGAATGATAGCCTCATGGAGGAACTCGATGAATTCGAGAACCTGGACCTCAAATACTTCATTAAAGACCAAGTCGTATATATGCAAAACCCGATGTTTGGTGATCTTTGGGTGAAAGAGGCAATGACAGAGCTTGCAGATTTTGGGTTTGCCTTTGAACCGAGCGCCTTATCCACATATTTCGGCCATGGTCTTAAGCAAGCAAAGGTCACAGAAGAGGATCGATATTACGTACTTTCCATAGATGGTACGAACGAACAAGTAAAGAAGTCGATGGAAATGCTATTAGATGCGATTATCAATAATTCAGCAGTAAGTAGTTTAGCTGAAGAAGGTGCTGTCAAAACTGAAGATTTCTTGATTGAAAAGTTGAGCTTTACAATCTGGATCGATAAACAGACTAGGTATCAAGAGAAGATAGAAATGGATTTGGGCCTGAGCGTAACAGCAGAAGGACAAACGCTGAAAATTCAACAGATCATGAACGCCTCGTTCCATGACTTTGCCAAACACAAGGAAATTCTAATACCTGCTGAAGTAGTAGAAAAAGCAATAGATATTGAAACGTTATGGGATCAAAGTATGGAATTATATGATTTAGATGGGCTAATTCAAGAGCCTTAAACGACAAATTATATACTGCGAAAAGTTAACATAAACCCATTAGCTAGCCTACGATGTCAATCGTAGGCTTTTTTATACCAAATTTTGCTATAATTCGACAAAATATTTAGCCTTTTTCAACAGATTTTTAAAAAAAGCAGGAAAAATGATGCTGTAAGTAGAATTATATAAAGCTATGTTTTTTTACAGCATGCAATTTGTCATTGGGAGAGGTAACATGGACAAGGAAAAACGCAAACACTTTACCATCATGATTATCCCGCACTCCGAGAAAAAATCCGTCGTTCTCAACGTACCAGTATATATTTTTAAGATTATATCAATCATGTTGGTTATGACTTCCATTCTATCGATTATGTTTATTAAACAGTATTATGATTATCGGGAAGAAGCGAAGTACGCACAACGCAGTAAGCAAGAAAATAAGAATCTCACAAGAGAATTCGCATCTGTGGCAAAGGATGCGATTGCACTACGGGATAAAGTAGCGGAAATAGAAGAGCTTGATATTTTGATTCGTAAGCAAAATGATTTTGACCCTACGAAATCCTACTATTCAGCAGAAAACCGTAAGGCACTTGCCCAGGGTGGACCAGAAGATAAGACTAAGGTTACAGCTAGTTCAGTGGTAGCATCAGAAGCGCAAGAAGCAATTCAGTTGATTAAGGAATCAGTACCTGAATTACAAGAAAGTCTTGAGGAATTACATACCTTAATGGAGAAACGGAATTCAGAAGAATCTGCGAAGCCATCGATACGACCAACTTCAGGAAATATAAACTCAGGGTTTGGTTATAGAAAAGACCCATTTACCTTTAGACCGGACTTCCATACAGGGATTGATATTGCTAACCGTACAGGTACACCAATCTATGCGACAGCAGATGGTAAAGTCATCCATGCGAAATATGACGGCGGATATGGGCGAAGTATTCTAATCTATCATGGGGATGGAATCTCTACTCGATATGCCCATTTGTCTCGCTATGCAGTAGACGCAAACGCAGAAGTGAAAAAAGGTACATTAATAGGCTATATGGGATCATCCGGCAGGTCTACTGGACCACACTTGCATTATGAAGTAATCATCAATGGAAAGCCAACAGATCCTACAAAGTTCTTGCCATAATTCAGGAGGTCAAAATGTTTAAAAAACCAGCACAAAGAGTTGATAAAGTAGATACAGTAATAGGTCCAGGGACAGAGTTTGAGGGTCATATTAAAGCCACGGGAATCGTAAGAATCGATGGAAAAGTAACTGGAAAAATTGAAACTTCTGGTGATGTGGTTATTGGAGACCAAGGGGAATTAAAGGCAGATGTTTCTGCGAATAACATAACAATTGGCGGAAAAATATTCGGAAACGTCAATGCAAAAGAAAAGGCGACAATTCTACAAAAAGGTTTTGTCGAAGGAGATATAGAAACTAAGAACATTGCCATTGAAGATGGAGCGACATTTAAAGGTCGTTGTATTATGGGAGAAGACAAGGGCAATGGATTTAATGCTCAGAAGAAAGAGCCAATCAAGGCGAAATAGATTGTACAAGGCAAATACGACGAATATAAAAGAGGCATTTCAAAGCAAATACTTGCGATGAAATGTCTCTTTTTTAGCAATCTAGATTTTACGAATTTTCTTTATGCTCTGATACTTTGCACTTGTCTGATCGGCAAAGCGGATGGTTGCTTTGTCCGGATTAGGGCGATGCTTAAAGCCCTCGCAATCGTGTCTGCCATTTTCATGACTAGACTTAAACGCGTATTCTGTAACACAAGATACTCCATAAATCCCCCAACGTTTACCGTACCTGTGATATATACATCGCCAACCTCAGGAAGTTCTTTATTTACACCTGCACCTGGCTTGAGAGATCCAGTACCTATTGTAATATTACCAACACTGTTTAATTTACCCAAACAAGCGTCAATGGCTATAACGAACGGGTTGTGATACTTTGATTCGATTTCATTCATCGTATCCGATAGATTCATAGCATGTACAGGATCGTCGAGTGTTCCTCTGATGTCGGCCTGATTCACTTGATATGTTTTGAGCTTTGTCCCAACTAAAGGACCTAACGCATCACCAGTCGATCGATCGGTGCCAATACAAACGATAACGATTTCTTGATTATCAGCTCTATGTTGTAGAGCATTCCGAAGCAACTCTACGATTTTAAACGTTGCATTTGGAATCGTATGATCCACTTTTTGAAACGTGCTTTCTTCTTGCGCTGGGTGCTTTCTATTAAACATTCCTATCTCCCCTAAAAAATAAAGTACTCACAGTATGAGAAAGAAAGCACAGTTTTATACATACTATTGTTAATAGAAGTAATATGAATTGGTTAAACGCGCTTTTTTCCTATAAAGGGGCACTTGTCTAAAAGGGAGAATAGAAAAAGACACTTATGATTGATATAATAATAATTGCTTGGATACTGTGGGGGACAATCTATGGGTTAAGGATTCACGTACTCTTTTTAGTAGGTGATTTTTGTGCTATTCTATTAGTTACATGGCTATATCAATCACTTGCCATGCTAGCAGTTAGTGAAGTTACCTGGCAGAAATATAAGCATGCAGTTGTCGATTTTTATCTTTGGCTAGAGCCATTGCAAAGCGTACAGTTACAAGGCGACAGATTGGAGCATATCATTGTTGATATATTCTCATATGTATTGCTTATATTATTTTTGTTTGCTGCATTAGGAATATTCCGGAACCTAGTAGGGGCATTTTCAGAGACAATGATGAAAAAGAGCATCGTCAATGCGATACTAGGATGTTTACGCAACGCACTCATAGCAACAATGCTGCTAGCGTTACTTCCAAGACCTATACTAAAAACCTATTGGCTTGGAGAGATTATGAAAGATTCTATTTTTATGTTGTTATTTTAAGGAGACTAATAATGCTTCGTAGATATAATGGACTGATTACCTTTGACTCCACACATCAAGCACTGAGGATGGAATCAATTTTGGATACGAAAAATATTGACTTTGACATCCGACCAATTCCTCCGAGTATATCGGCAGGATGCGGGCTTGCGATTGAGTTTTATTTGACAGAGTTGGAAATGATTCAAGAGGTCATGCATAGTCACGAAATTGTCTATCATTCGTTATATGAGAAATTGGACAAGGCCTATCAAGTCTTGGAATAGGAGGACGCCTGATGACTGGGATACCAAACATCGAATATGGATTAAACGACGTAGTCGAATTGAAAAAAGGACATCCATGTGGGGCAAACGAGTGGAAAATCATTCGTCTAGGGATGGATATCCGTGTGAAATGCGAAAATTGTAATCGCAGTGTTTTGATCCCGCGCAATAAATTTAACCGCAGAATCAAAAAGATTCTCATGAAGGGCAATCCTAACGAGTCAGCAGAATAGCTTGTCTTTGCTTAGGAATCCATGTATTATTAGATAGAATTATAAACAGAAAAATAAAAGCAGCCTGCTCCTATTACGACAGGATGTTTGAAAGAAAATAAGGAGTTGTATATATGTCTCACTCGGTTGGTATTGTAGGTTTACCCAACGTAGGGAAATCTACTCTTTTTAATGCTATCACACAAGCAGGTGCGGAATCGGCGAACTATCCGTTTTGTACAATCGACCCTAACGTTGGAGTTGTACAGGTTCCAGATGAACGTCTTGTCAAGCTTACAGAACTTGTTGTCCCGAAAAGTGTCGTCCCGACGGCGTTTGAATTTGTCGATATTGCAGGGCTTGTCAAAGGTGCAAGTCGTGGGGAAGGGTTAGGGAATAAATTCTTAGCGAATATCCGTGAAGTGGATGCAATAGCACATGTTGTGCGTTGTTTTGTCGATGAGAACATCACCCACGTATCAGGAAAAGTCGACCCTATCAGCGACATCCAAACGATTAACTTAGAGTTAGTCTTGGCCGATTTAGATTCCGTCGAAAAGCGGGCAGATCGTGTCAAAAAAATGCTCAAAGCAAACGATAAAAAAGTACAGCAGGAATATGATTTGCTAGTAAGGCTACAAACAGCTCTAGAAAATGAGAAACCAGCTCGTAGCGTCGAACTTTCAGATGACGACAAGATTATCATGAAGGGCATCCATTTGCTAACAAGTAAGCCTGTTCTATATGTAGCGAACGTCAGTGAAGAGGAAATAACGGATGTCGAGAATAATCCATACGTGAAAATTGTAAAAGAGTTTGCTGCCCAAGAGGGATCTGGGGTAGTAGTTATCAGTGCTAAGGTAGAATCGGAAATTGCCGAGCTTGAAGGGGAAGATAAGGCGATGTTCCTTGAAGAGCTAGGTATCGAAGAATCAGGATTAGATCAACTGATTAAAGCTGCCTATAAACTACTAGGATTATATACGTACTTTACAGCAGGGGTGCAAGAAGTTAGGGCTTGGACGATTCGCAAAGGAATGAAAGCTCCGCAAGCGGCAGGTGTCATTCATACAGACTTTGAACGAGGATTCATCCGCGCCGAAGTAATCCATTATGATGAATTGGTGCAAGTTGGCTCTATGGTTGCAGCTAAGGAAAAGGGCTTGGTTCGACTCGAGGGTAAAGAATATGTGGTCAATGACGGAGACGTTATGCTATTTAGATTTAATGTGTAAACAATCAACGAGACGCTGCAGAATCTGTATGCGTCTTTTTTTGCAGTATTAGTAATAAATTTTACGGATTTCACTTGCATCTTATGTACTTAGTGCATTCTAGTATTATTCATACTTGGAGTTTCAGAATAATCAAAAATAGAGGAGGATATAGTATGAAGCTGACATTTGAAGAATGGCTAGTGAAACAGAACTTCTACGGGAAAGAGCAGTTTGTTCAACAGAACATAGAGGAGCTGAGCATTACTCGTGAAGCTGCTGAAAAGCGCTGGGTACAAGTTGAGAAGCAACTGAGAACTAGATATGAGCAAGATTTAAATAAGACATGAATATGACGTATCAAAAAAAAATAATGGGATGAAAACTAGGACTTGCATATACGCTTGTGAATTGATATAATCAACAATTGGTAGCTGTATTTTATTTAAGAAACAGCCGTCCTTGCTTTTGCACTTGCAAAAGCCGTTTAGTCCAAAAGGAGGTGAATGTATGCGTAAATATGAAATGATGTATGTTTTACGCCCTGATTTGACAGAAGAGAAGATTGCTGAGGTTGTTGAGAAGTTCAAGAACATTATCATAAACCAAGGTGGAGAAATTACTGCTTTCAAAGAAATGGGAAAACGTCGTTTAGCTTACGAGATTAAGCACATTAAAGAAGGTTTCTACTTTCTTAAGAATTTCGATGCTACACCAGAAATCGTAGCTGAGCTTGATCGTGTAACTCGTATTACTGATGAAGTAATCCGTTTCCTGATATTCCGTGTAGACCAATAATCTCACGAATAACAAGGATGATCACACAAAGTAATCGAGAAGACGGAGGGGAACGAAGATGATTAACCGTATCGTATTAATTGGTCGCCTCGGAGCGGACCCAGAATTAAGATACACTCAGCAAGGTACAGCTGTTATTTCTTTCGACGTAGCTGTCAATCGACAGTTTAAAAGCGGAGATGGAAGCCGTGAAGCCGATTGGATTCCAATCGTAGCATGGAGACAGTTAGCGGAGTTGTGTGCTCAATATCTGAAAAAGGGTAGCCAAATAGCAATTGAAGGCCGTTTACAGACTAGAAGCTACGAAAATAAAGACGGACAAAAAGTCAAAGTCTTTGAAGTACTAGCTGAGAATGTACAATTCCTAGATCGAGCTTCTGAAGCTGGACAAGGTGGAACCGGTAATAAAGGCTATCAAGGTCAAGAGAGTACGAATCGTTCCAATTATAATGACCCCTTCGCAAACAGTGATAAGGTAATCGATATTTCTGATGATGACTTACCATTTTAATGAAACAGTAAGGAGGGATTCTCTTGCGTAAACAACGTGGAACTAAGAGACGTCGCGTATGTGCTTTTTGTGTAGACAAATCAAACACAGCGATTGACTATAAAGAAGTGAATAAGCTAACGAAGTTTGTCACGGAACGTGGTAAAATTTTACCTCGACGTATTACAGGAAACTGTGCAAAGCACCAACGTAAACTTACAACTGCAATTAAGCGTTCACGTCAACTTGCTTTGTTACCATACACAAACGAGTAAGATGGAATGTAGAAAAGGGCACAAATTGTGCTCTTTTTTCATTACCAGAATTTATATAAAATTCTGGTAATAAGTAACGGCAACTAAGGCATCCACCTGCTCCTTAAAGGCTTGGTGTATGCCAAGTTTTGTTTATAATATTTTCATCGTTACATCGGATTTTTAGCAGGATATAGGTAGATAGATGTTGAAAGTATATGGATTAGGGAGGTGCGTTTTCGTGGATAATGGAAAGGACTTTAATATTGCTAAAAATGTGAAAATCATAGAGTGGCTAAAAACAGAAATACTAGATAGTATAGCCGGTTTGTTCAAAGGGTTACAAAAAGGTAGTGAACAAGTATTTGTCGATTTTCTAGCGAATATTATTGTACTGACTTATGTATTAGGTCGACGCCTAGGCTTATCGTTTCGCGAGTTAGACCAAGAAGTATTAAATCAAATCGCGCAAAACAAAGAAAGCGGTCATCAGCTAGAGGAATGGTTTGGTGATTTATCAGCACTCCAACAACACATCGATAAGAGGTAAGAGGTGAGTCATGGATAAACAGCAACAACTGCGTGGGATGATTGAAGGGGCTATTTTAAGCGCAGTGTGGGTAATTTTATTGTTTTTAACATTGTATACGCCGCTTGCTTTAGTAGGTGTAGTCATATTGCCATTACCATTTACAATATTGACGTACCGCAAAGGGTTATATACGGCAGGGATCACTGCAATTGTAGCCATCGTATTAGCATTAGTGTTTAACTTACTAGTGATTGGTTTTATCTTAATTCTCAACAGCATCATTGTTGGAATTGTGACGGGGTATTTCATACGGGAACGTAAGCAGCCAGGAGTTATATTCTTAGCAATTAGCTTGTCCATCCTTGCAAGTAATTTATTATCTCTTGCACTGTTATCTGCTGTTACGAATTATAATTTAATTACTGATTTATCGAATACCTTAAAGGAATCCATGGCGTTATCAGAATCAATTTTTGCAGGCCTTGGAGTGAGTGCCGTTTTAACAGAAGCAAATATTGATGAAATGGTGCATATGGTAAGAATCTTACTTCCGTCAATATTGATTGCTATTTCTGTTATAACTGCTTACGCATACTACCATATTGTTAGCTATGTGCTGAAAAAGCTTCAAGTACGTATTGCGAAGTTGCCTCCAATTCAAGATTTTCAATTACCGAAAAAAGTTCTATATAGCTATTTCTTTGCTACTATAGGTATTATATTTTTTATGCTTACAGGGTCAACGGATCACTTCATGTATTCACTGCTAATCAATATTGTCCAGATTTTATCACTGGCATTAGCAGTACAAGGAATAGGCTTATTGCTATACTATATGAATCGTAAGGGTTGGCCGAAAATTTTAAGGATTCCTATATTGATTCTTTGCTTGCATCCTATTCTATTGCAAATCATGACGTGGGTCGGTATGTTTGATATTCTGTTTAACTGGCGGAAATTGCCGAAATAAGTTAGGAGCTGTGCCCAGTGAAAGTATCCGCGATTTATAACCGTGGTCCAAGGTTTTTCGCATATTATTCCATGATTCTATCAATTATAGTGATTGCTATTTTATATTTCTATAATGAATTAGTATCAGCTATCGCCCTTTGCGTATGGCTCGGCTTAGTATTGTATTTTAAACGCGTGGAATTCCGATATACGGAGGACATGGAAGAGTTCGTGCTTACAATGGCTAGGCGGATTAAACGAAGCGAGAATCATGCAATGGCGTTCTTGCCAATTGGTGTTGTTGTGGTAGATGGTGACGGTGATATTGCGTGGTTTAATAACTATGTAACGGAAATCATGGATTTACCATTGCGGGTAGGAGAGAAATTTCTTAGCCAATGGGCAGAAACGTTCCATTTAATTAACAAGGCGGGCGCTATTCAGGAATCAGCGCAATTTTCTCTTTCAGAGCATGTGTATCGAGTCCAATATGTAAAAGAAGAAGGAATCGTCTACTTCATTGATCAAACGAGTTATATAGAAATCGAATCCAAACTACGTAAATCAAATGTAGTAATCGGTCTATTACAATTAGATAACTTCCATGAGATGAGTAAGGACCTAAACGAGCATGATGCATCGCTTTTGTTAGCAGAAGTCATGACCTTAATTTTCGAATGGGCCCATAAATATAAGATACTTATTAAACGTCTTCAGCAAGAAAGTTACATGCTGATATTAGATACAGAGAAACTAGAAGCCCTAGAGAATGATAGGTTCTCAATCTTAGACCAAGTTAAGCGGTTAGAAGAGCGGACAGATGTCATGATTACGGTCAGTATGGGGATAGCTGCAGGATTGGCTGATACAGTATCGAAGGGACAGCAAGCGCAAGAAGGTCTTGACCTAGCATTAGCACGAGGTGGAGATCAGGTAGCAATTAAGCGGGGCGACAAGGTAACGTATTACGGTGGTCGTTCAGATGCTGTAGAGAAGCGTACCAAAGTAAGGGCACGAGTTACGGCGCATAGTTTGCGAGAGCTTATCATTGCTTGTGATACCGTGTATATAGCGCCTCATATCGATCCCGATCCAGACGCTTTAGGGTCTGCTATGGGTGCTCTTAGTATAGTTCAAAGCGTGGGCAAGACAGGATATATTGTGATTGATAAACCGAACCCATCAATACGGAAAATCCTACGATACTTAGAAGAGCATGGTATGGGAAAATATATTGTCACACCTGAAGTAGCAATATCCGGCATGCGCAAGAAAAGTCTGTTGATCTGTGTTGACCATCATAAACCTAGTTTGACGATGGATAAGCGACTACTTACGTTAACGAGCAACATTGTTGTTATAGATCATCATCGACGGGGTGAGGAGGTTATTGATAAGCCTTCACTGTTATACGTAGAACCGTATGCATCTTCCACCTGCGAATTAATTACGGAATTAGTGGAATATCAATATAAAAAAGTACGTTTATCACAAATTGTTGCAACACTTCTGATGGCAGGGATAGTGGTCGATACCAAGAACTTTGCTTTCCATACAGGAGCTCGTACATTTGAAGCTGCATCTTACTTAAGAAGAGAAGGTGCCGATAATCTAATTATGAGTCGTCTGCTCGCCGATGATTTTGACCTATTTGTCGAACGTTCAGAAATTGTTCGCAAGGCAGAAGTGTTACCAGGTGGAATCGCCATTGCAAAGGCGAAGAAAAACGAGAAATATGGGACAGTAATCATTGCCCAAGCGGCGAATACATTAATTAGTCTGGAAGGAATTCGAGCATCCTTTGTACTGCAAGAAGTAGATTATGGCGTTGCTATATCAGCACGTAGTCAAGGGGATGTCAATGTCCAATTGATAATGGAGCAACTCGGTGGCGGTGGACACTTAACGACAGCAGCCGCGCAACTACGAGATGTGAATTTAGAAGAGGCAGAGCGAATGTTACACGAGGTATTATCAAAAGTGAAAACTGAGGGAGGATTATAAAATGAAAGTTATATTTCTTGCAGACGTGAAAGGCATAGGGAAAAAGGGAGAGGTAAAAGAAGTAGCAGAGGGTTATGCTCGCAATTTCCTACTTCCAAAGGGTCATGCTGTAGAAGCAAATACAGGGGCAGTCAAACAACTGGAGCAGAAGAAAGAAAGCGAACAAAAGAAGCAACAGAAAGAGCTTGAAGAGGCGAAGCTACTTGCTAAGAAAATCGATGAAACAACCGTTATAATCAAAGCAAAATCAGGGGAAGGCGGACGTTTATACGGAGCTATCACTTCTAAGAATATTGCCGATGAGTTAAAAAAACAAAATATCGTAATTGATAAGCGTAAGATTGACCTAGACGATGCCATTCGTACACTAGGTGTGACGAAGGTGGAAGTAAAAGTATATCCGAAAGTTACAGGAAAGTTAACAGTCCAAATCACCGAAGAATAACACATATTTGCCTAATGGGAGGCTAAACCATGGACGAGTTGTCGTTTGATCGACTACCACCCCATAATACTGAGGCTGAACAAGCCGTTTTGGGATCTATATTACTGGATAATAATGCATTAGTTACTGTAAGTGAATTTTTGCAGCCGGAAGATTTCTATCGTAAGAACCATCAATTGATTTATTCAGCTTGTTTAGAAATCTATGAGAAAAACGAACCTGTAGATTTGGTTACCCTATCTAGCTATCTATTAGATAACAATATGATCGATGATGTGGGGGGACTTACTTATATAACAGGCTTATCCAACGGGGTACCGTCTGCTGCGAATGCAGAATACTATGCGAAAAAAGTCGAAGAGAAAGCGATTCTCCGTAGGCTTATTTTTGCTGCCAACGGGATTGCCCAAAAAGGGTATGACGGTGGTCATGAAATCGCGGAACTGCTAGACCAAGCAGAAAGCAAAATCTTTGAAGTGTCACAACGGAAAGTTGGTAAGGCATTCACTCCTATTAAAGACGTATTACTTGATACGTTTCACCGTATCGAAAGCTTACACAGTAGTCGTGGGGAAGTAACTGGACTAGCTTCTGGTTTCTATAAATTAGATGGCATGACTGCAGGCTTCCAAAAGTCTGATTTGATTATTATTGCGGCAAGACCATCGGTTGGTAAGACGGCCTTTGCCCTTAACGTAGCACAGAACATTGCCGTGCATTCGAAAGCACCAGTGGCCATTTTTAGCTTAGAGATGTCAAAAGACCAGTTAGTACAACGTATGGTATGTGCAGAAGGTAACGTAGATGCCAATAGAATTCGTACGGGAAAACTACTAGAAGAAGACTGGCCAAAGCTGACAATGGCAATGGGGCGCCTGTCAGAGGCCCCTATTTTTATTGATGACTCGCCAAATGTAACAGTACTAGAGATGCGCGCGAAACTAAGAAGACTACAAGCAGAGCACGGGCTTGGATTAGTCATGATTGATTACTTGCAGCTATTAAATTCGCATCGCCGTTCCGATAACCGTCAGCAAGAAATCTCTGAGATATCTAGAAACTTAAAAGGATTAGCAAGGGAGTTAGACGTTCCCGTAGTAGCATTATCCCAGTTAAGCCGTGCCGTGGAATCCAGACAGGATAAACGTCCAATGCTTTCGGATATTCGTGAATCTGGAAGTATTGAGCAAGATGCTGATATTGTAGGATTCCTTTACCGTGATGATTACTATAATCCAGAAACAGAGAAACAGAATATTATAGAAATCATTATTGCCAAGCATAGAAACGGTCCAGTAGGCTCTGTAGAACTGCTATTTCTAAAGCAATTTAATAAGTTTGTGAACTTAGCAGAATAGAAGCTGCTTTAAAGCGCTAAAATGAAATTACGAACAAAAACGTTGAAAGCGCATTTAATGTTCGGAAAGTGTCATTGACATTACCTTCTGTGAATGCTAAACTATAAAACGGTGCATAACCACAGAATGAGTTGGAGGTGTTCGCCAATGGCAACAGTTGTTGTAGTTGGAACCCAGTGGGGCGATGAAGGAAAAGGCAAGATTACAGATTATCTAGCAGAGAAAGCAGAAGTTATCGCAAGATATCAAGGCGGTAATAACGCTGGTCATACGATTTGCATTGGAGATAATAAATATAAACTGCATTTAATACCATCGGGCATATTCTATTCCGAGAAGATTTGCGTCATAGGCAATGGTGTTGTGATTGATCCGAAAGTACTGATTGCTGAACTTAAGTACTTACATGATTTGGGTTTCTCAACGGCTAACCTACGCATTAGCGATCGCGCTCATGTGATTATGCCATACCATATAAAACTTGACGAAGTGGAAGAACTTCGTAAAGGTGATAACAAGATTGGTACAACGAAAAAAGGAATTGGCCCAGCATACATGGATAAGGTAGCTAGAGTCGGTATCCGTATGGCTGATTTATTAGATAAAGAAATTTTCAAAGAAAAGCTTGAGCGTAACCTTCAGGAGAAAAACCAATTGTTAGAAAAGGTTTTCGGAGTAGAAGGCTTTTCATTTGATGAAATATTTGAGACATATAATGACTACGCAGAACAAATCCGTCACTTTGTAACGGATACAAGTGTAGTGTTGAACGATACAATTGATGAAGGTAAGAAAGTTCTATTTGAAGGCGCGCAAGGAGTAATGCTTGACATCGATCAAGGTACGTACCCATTTGTAACTTCATCAAATCCAGTGGCTGGTGGAGTTTGCATCGGTTCTGGAGTTGGACCAACAAAGATTGAGCAAGTCATAGGGGTAGCGAAGGCATATACAACTCGTGTAGGCGACGGACCATTCCCTACGGAGCAGAACAATCCTATCGGCGACCGCATCCGCGAAATTGGAAAAGAGTACGGTACGACTACAGGAAGACCTCGTCGTGTGGGCTGGTTCGACAGTGTAGTATTGCGCCACTCGCGTAGAGTCAGTGGTATCACAGGCTTATCATTGAACTCTATTGACGTGTTAACGGGCTTAGATACCGTTAAGATTTGCAAAGCGTATGAGTACAATGGTGAAACTATTACGACCTACCCTACAAGCCTAAAGGTTCTAGCAGATTGCAAACCAATCTACGAAGAGATGCCAGGCTGGAATGAAGATATTACAGGTGTGCAAGCGTTTGAAGAGCTACCTGTAACGGCACAGAACTATTTGAAGAAAATCGAGGAATTGACGAATATTCCAATTGCGATTTTCTCAGTGGGTCCGAACCGAAAACAAACGATTCAGTTAAAAGAAATTTTCTAATAAAGTATTCCAATAAAATATTCCAATAAAAGTATTCTAACAAAATAATATCTATCTATTGGATAGTGAAATAGTGCCCGCCAAAAACGTGAATTTGCGATATGGTGGGCATTTCTCATGTTTGCCTTTATCAAGATTCCATTGCAAAAAAACCAATATGACTTAGTTGGGCATTATTTCCTTTATATAAATTTACAATAAAGTGTTGCAATATAATTTGTACCATGGTATAGTAATTTTTGTCGTCAAAATTAAACAATTTTTGTACGAGCCATTAGCTCAGTTGGTAGAGCACCTGACTTTTAATCAGGGTGTCGCTGGTTCGAGTCCAGCATGGCTCACCATGAGTGGAGCTGTGGTGTAGAGGCCTAACATGCCTGCCTGTCACGCAGGAGATCGCGGGTTCGAATCCCGTCAGCTCCGCCAAAACAAATTGCGAAAAAACCTTTAGGACTATCCTAGAGGTTTTTTTGTATCCACCTTCAATTCCCAGTCAACTAGCAAGCAAATTTTTGTTACAATTATATATAACTTGTGAAATACTTTTAAACTATATTAGCATCTATATTAGTATCCATACGCTTACCCATACTCTTATCTATAGTCTAGCCTATACACTTATTCATACACTTGATTATAACAGCAATGCAAGTCTGTATAAGCAGCAATGTGCATTATTCATCCGTAATTCAGGTTTAGTCTAGCAATAGAGCGCACCAAACACACAAATATACAACTAGAAAATGGTGATGAAAATGATAAATAAACGTTTCGGATGCATGTTACTCGTTTGCCTATTGTTTTCTCAGCTATTCATAGTATCTTATACGAATGCCCAGCTAATAGTAGATGAATGGCAATCAGAAACAGATGACGAGAACAAATCAAAGTACATGGTTTTTTTTCATGAAGAAATACATCATCGCGTCTTAGAAATGCTAGGCGTAGAGATTATATATCAGTCGGAAAATCTTCCTGTTGTAACGGTTCTGGCATCAGCGCAGGCTATACAGGAAATTCAGAAGGACTTAAGAGTCGCATATATAGAGAAGGATCAAAGGGTACAAGTAAGTTATGAAATTACGAACTTTAGTGAAGAAGTCATCATTGGTAACCAACAGCAAGTCAATTGGGGAACTGATCGACTACATGCTAAGAATGCTTGGGATAAAAAATTATATGGGATTGGTGTGAAGGTAGCAGTACTTGATACGGGGATTGCTAGTCATCGAGACTTAAAGATAGCCGGAGGCAAATCTTTCGTAGCATATACGAAATCCTATCAAGATGATAATGGACACGGCACCCATGTCGCAGGTGTAATTGCTGGTCAACATAGTAAAGTACTTGGTGTAGCTCCTCAAGCCAGTCTATATGCTGTAAAAGTATTAGATCGAAAAGGATTTGGAGATTTATCAGATATTATTGCTGGTGTAGATTGGTCTATCTCTAACAAGATGGACATTGTGAACTTGAGTTTAGGCTCGATTGACACCTCACAAACGTTAGAGAAGCTGTTTGAAAAGGGAGCTACAGAAGGTATAGTCTTCGTAGCGGCAGCAGGAAATGATGGAGCATCAATCGACGATAATGTAGTGTACCCAGCATCGTCTGAACACGTAATAGCTGTTGCAGCTACCACAATCCTAGATAATCGAGCAACATTTTCGGCCCAGGGAAAACAAGTAGAGATTGCAGCACCTGGTAATAAGATTACAAGCACATTTCTTAATAATCGATATGTTCAGGCGAATGGAACTTCTATGGCAACACCTCACGTCACAGGGGTTCTAGCACTATGGAAACAGCAGAAACCGCTGGCAACTCCACAAGAATTAAGAAATTTGTTAGCACAACATACAATTGACTTAGGAGTACCAGGCAGAGACCGATCGTTCGGACATGGAATTGTACAAGTACCGTTCTTTGATACACCTAGGATTCAATATTTTAGTTATTTGCGAGCACCTTTTTCGCCAGAGCAAGGAAGCATTGATTATTATATCTCTCCAACAACCAAACAGCAGCTGGAAAGCGGATCATTCAAGCATGTGACAATTCAAGTCGGACCTACTGATCCAACCGGGAAAAGTGAAGAAAGGTTCTTCGAATTTAAAAGTAGTTCGCATACATCATATAAACCGACGGATATATCCAATCATTGGGCCTATGCGCAGTTGCGAGATTTCCTTCATGCTGACCTAGTGAAAGGCTATAAAGGACTGGAAGGACAGAACTTTGTTGCGCCAAATCAGTCAATCACAAGAGCAGAATTTACAGCGATTATAGTTCGTGCCCTAAATCTTCACAGTAATGGTTCTGGGAAAAACTTTCGCGATGTCAAAGTAACAGACTGGCATTATGAACCGATACAGATTGCAAGTCAGTACGGAATTGTACATGGAATTACGGAATCTACTTTTGAACCAAGTCGGCCGATTACACGAGCAGAAATTGCTGTTATGATTGTAAGGGCATATGGAGCAAGCGTATCCTTTGAAGGGGTGCAAAAGCTCCTTACCGATATTGATACACACTGGGGTCATAATGAAATTTCCAAAGCGACCCAAGGCGGGTTGATTCATGGATATCCAGATTTCACTTTTAGACCAGACGATCATTCGACAAGAGCAGAAGCGATTGCAATGGTACATCGTGCATTAACACAAGAGCAGACTTCACTTGCTTCAAAAGCCGATATTATCAATACAGTCCTACAATATGAAAGACAGAGGATGCTATTATACGCACAATCACAGACTACAGGGCTTGTAGCGGTTAACGCAGAGTATGCAACCGGATATTACCTAGGGCTAGTAGATGCATTGGATTCGAGTCTAGGCTACTGGCATACTACGGCAAAACCTGTCCTTGCTGAGGATGGGAAAGCGTTAAACATAGTAGTTCAAGATATTACTTTACAATCGAATCGTATGACTAAGGTACAAGTAGAAATATCCATGAACTTAGAATTTGAACAATTCAGCGAGCCCGAACAATATTGGAAACACGGCACTTTTTCATTAAGGAAAATGCCAGATGGCAGTTGGAAAATATTCGACTATATAAGCAATGAATAAATCATCATTCAACAATTAGAAAGGTGGGGTTGAAATGGCACTGCATCAAGAAGATAATCAATCAAAGAAACCATTCCTCTGGATTGCTATTTCAATGATTCCCATTTTGATTATATTGGGCTTTGTATACAGCAGCTATCATAATCAGAAGAATATTACGTCCTATGCCCAACCAGCAGTGCGGGTAGCAGTGGATACTAGTGCGAAGAATTTCTTCAGAAATTGGGATGTAGTTACTAACGATACTGTTTCTGTACAGTATCAAGATACGGATATAGCAGAAATTCACATGGTATTGGAGTACGCAACAGAAATTCGTGCTGCTTTAGATGATAAGTACAACTTCTATTACAATAAACCAATTTCTATCGTAGTCATCCCTTCCCGTGAGATTATGAGAGAGTTCTTTAAATGGGATACCCATACGAGTGCAGTAGGTGTGTTTTATGGGAATCGAATCTTTGTATTACAGCCATCGTTATGGATTGAAGCGGATTCTTTCGATGAGCTAGAATTAGAGTTTCGCGCAAATGGACCAATCGCCCATGAGTATATGCATTTACTATTGGACCATAAATTGCATAATAATTTTCCGCGTTGGTTCACTGAAGGGGTTGCTCAATATGAAGAATTCATATATCAGGAGTACGAGTGGATTGAAGAAGTAGGGACTCTAGATCGTGAGCTATATAAATATTATGAAATGAAAGATCAATTTGACCGACTACAAAACCAGCCGTTAGCCTACCGACAATCATTTAAGTTTATTGAATATTTGATGGAGAGATATGGAGAAGAGAGATACTGGCAACTGATTGGTGAGCTGGAAAAGCGGGTTCACTTTGAGCAGGCCTTTTTCAATGCATATGATAAAGAGCTTTACGAAGTATGGGGCGACTGGACGAAATATGTAAAGGCATTTGAAATTCGTTAATGGAAAATCAGCAGGATTTTATATGTAAAATAGAGAACTCTAATAATTAGACATAATAAGTGCAACTAAAGTTCAGGTGGAGTAAAAACTCCATCTGAACTAAGTTTTCTTTATTTACGGTAGATTAGGAGGGTTCTTATGGCAAATATATTAGTAGTAGATGATGAGAAACCAATTGCAGACATATTGAAGTTTACCCTGGAGAAAGAAGGCTATCAAGCGGATGTCTGCTACGATGGGGCAACAGCAGTGCGCAAGATTTCTTCCATGCAATACGACTTAGTGCTCTTAGATGTCATGCTACCCCAAAAGGATGGGTTTCAGGTTTGCAAGGAAGTGCGACAAATCAGCAGCATTCCAATCATTATGCTAACGGCAAAGGATGCTGAAGTGGATAAAGTGCAAGGATTAGAACTTGGTGCCGATGACTACATTACGAAGCCTTATAGCAGTCGAGAGCTGTTGGCTAGGGTGAAGGCCAATCTGCGTAGATATCAGGCGCCAGAAACGGCTACAAGTGTGATTCAAATCGATGAATTAGTGATAGATCCAGCGATGTATCAGGTGAAGAAAAAGGGCGAAGAAGTAGACCTGACACACCGTGAATTTGAGCTACTGACTTATTTAGCGAAACACCGGGGTCAAATCTTCACGAGAGAACATTTGCTACAAAGTGTATGGGGATATGATTATTTCGGCGATGTCCGAACAGTTGATGTAACCATTCGCCGGCTACGTGAAAAAATCGAGGATGATCCAGGCAATCCTACGTATGTAGTAACAAAAAGAGGCATTGGGTATAAGTTACAAGGATCTGAAAAAAGCAATGAATAGGTGACCTATATGTTTAAAAGTATCCGTTGGAAGCTGATGGTTGTATATTTGCTGATGATTGTATTCGCAATGCAACTCATCAGCTTATATTTTATGAAGTCTTTAGAGAACTATCATCTGCAGAATCATACAGAGAACATCCAATCTCAGTCAAATGTTTTGGCAGATTTTTTGGAGCGTTATTTTGTCGCTGGAATTCAGAACGATAGAAGAGAACTTGATACTCTTGTTAGGGACTTCGCAAAACAGACCCGTGCTGAGATTCAAATCATTGACAGAGAGGGTGTTATCGTCAGTGACTCTGTCAATCCGCAATTCGTCGGACAAAAGAGTGTACAAGTAGAGGTCACTCGCGCGCTTCTTGGGTCGCGAGGAGAGGCGATTCGCATGGACGCGGATTCAGGACAGCGTAAAAAGATTTTAGCTACACCAATCAAAACCAATTACGATGTCGTAGGCGTAGTATATATCCAATCGTCCTTAGAACCGATTTATAAGACGCTAAAAGAAATTAATACGCTAGTCACCACAGCCATGATATTCGTGTTAGGAATTACATCAGTTTTGGTAATAGTCCTTGCAAGAACAATAACGACACCACTGATGGAAGTGACGAAAAAAGCTTCGGACATGGCAGAGGGGAATTTTGATCAAGAGGTGAAGGTTACCAGTGATGATGAAATCGGAAAACTTGGGACAGCCTTCAATCAACTGACGTATCGATTAAGAGACGCCCTCGATGAGAATGCCAAAGAAAAGAATCGTTTACAAGCGGTACTTGATCACATGAGTGACGGGGTGATTGCTGCTGACGCAGACGGAAAAATTCTTATTATCAACCCAATGGCCCAAAAAATGATTGGCATTACAGAAGAGCAGGCAATGATTAAGAACATTTTAGATGTACTAGAAATTCAAGAGTTTAAGAAAGATTGGCTACATCTGAAGAAGAAGCATACCTTTGAAACCATTATAGAACACCAAGAACTTATGTACCAATTGCATGTAAGCCCTTTGAAGACTGACGAAGCAAAAGATTATGGGATTTTGATGATTCTTCACGATATCACGGAACGTGAACAACTGGAGCAACAGAGAAGAGAGTTCGTAGCAAACGTGTCACATGAACTTCGCACGCCACTGACTACGATTCGAAGCTATACAGAAGCTCTTGTTGAAGGAGCAGATGCAGACCCTGAATTGCGCGGGAGATTCACCGAAGTCATTCAAAACGAGACGGAGCGAATGATTCGCTTAGTGAACGACTTGTTGGAACTGTCCAAATTAGATTCAAGAACGATTCAATGGAAATTCTCTAAAATCGATGTCAATGTGGTAATCGAAGATGTATTGGATCGCTTTTATATGCAATTGAAGAATAAAGGGATTCAAGGGATTCTAGATCTAACAGAGAAGCCTGCCTATGCTATCATTGATCGTGATCGCGTTGACCAAGTGCTTAATAACTTACTGTCGAATGCGATTAAGTACACAGGCAACGGCGGTAGTATCACAATTAAGAGTGAAGAAGTCATCGATCAGGGTCGAAAATGTATCAAAATCAGTGTGAAGGATACAGGGACAGGAATTGCGCCGAAGGACATTGATAGGATTTTTGAGAGATTTTATACTGTTGATAAAGCACGTTCCCGAGAAATGGGTGGAACAGGGTTAGGGCTAGCGATTTCTAAAGAAATCATTAAGGCTCATCAAGGAGATATCCAAATTTCCAGTGAGATCAATCAAGGGACGACCCTTAGCTTTACATTACCGGTAGAGCGAGGAGGGCTGTAACATGCTTGAGAGAATGAAGACCGTTATCTTAACGACGCTTGTGATCACAAGTCTTATGTTATCAGCAATCCTTTCTTACGTATCACCGGAATATTCACCACTGGTTTATACGGAAGAGCCTAGTAAAAATCAAGATTTTAATTATGTATATGTAGATGAAACGCTCATTCCCCGGGAAATAAGAGCCTTTTCTGGACAAGAGAAGAACACAATCTATCCAATGAGTCAAGACTTTAATGAAATCTATCAGTCGATTCAAAAACTGACAGTAACCAACATTGAAACAACTACGGTAGTAGATTTAACAAAACACGGGAAGCGAGTCCAACTCAGTTTCTATAAAGCAGTACCTTACGAGCTCTTAAGCCATTTACTAGACATTGAAGTCAGTGATATACGTAAAATTGAAGGTAACATCGTTCGTGCGACCTTATACATCGATGCGAAAACAGATCAATTAAAATGCTTATTGGAAGGCGATCGTAATTATCTAGCCAGCATTCATGGGAATAAAGGACAGTTGAATGAAGTCATTCAGCAGATTATCAATATCACGAAAGTGGAGATGCTTCCGTTAGTAGAAATAGAACTTCTGTCAATCCAACCGAGGGAATATAGCAATCTGTTGTTTGAGGATTTAACGCAAGTTCGACAAATCCTTGAAAAGGATAAATCAATCATCTATACCGATGGAAATCGTGGACTTCGTGTGAATATTGATTCGAATACTATGGAATATACAGACCCAAGCGCAGAAGATGATTTTCAACAACTAAGTACAAAGGACATGCTTTTAGAATCTGTATACTTCTTAAACGAATATCAGAGCTGGGCGGGAGAGTATATAATAGCGAATATAGATGCGATATCTAAATCCCGAAATGAGTATAGCTTAGTATTTCAACAGTTATATTACGGCCTGCCAATTATTTCTCCTAACATACTTCCGCTTTCTGAATTACAATTTAAGATGCAGAATAATCGAGTCAATCGTTTTCTTCGGTCCACGAAATATCTTGGGGCCGAGATGGATTCAAAAATGGTTAGCATACTACCATCAGAATATATGGCTGCAATTATCAATCGACAGTTCTCAAGGCCAGAAGATAAGTGGGATTATTTCTTAGCTTACTATCCGGAACAAATTACCGCTCAAAAAGTGCAAATGAGGCCGGTATGGGTTGTCGTTAACAAGCAATCTGTAAGTGCGGCATATGATGCTAGGAACGGTCAAGAGATTCATCAGATTGGTGGGTGGGCGTATGGATCTAGGTAAGGCGAAGACAATTTTGATAGTAGCGTTTCTGTTCCTTAACGGTTTATTAGCCTATCAACTATATTTGAAGTTTGCTAGTGATCAGGATTACCTTAATATTCTTCAGGAAGAAGTAAATGAGGTAGAAGAACTACTAGCAAAACACAGAATAAATATAAACGTTCCAATACCATTGGATGCAACAGATATGGCCCACCTAAAAGTGCTGAGAGAACTCTATTATGTGGAAGACGTTATGGATAAGATTGACCCGATAATTCAGCTGCATGTAACGATGGATGTCAATACATTCCAAGGCATTCATTATACATGGAACAGGGAAACAAACAACCAGGCGGAAGCATATGATATATCTATGGGGTATAAGGAATTTCTCGATAACTATGTAGTCAATGGGTATAAGTACGAATTGCAAAAAGAAGATATTGTGAATGGAAATGGCGAGGTTATTTTTGTACAATATTATGGTAGGCACCCGATATACGGAACAACCATTATTGCAACTGTAGAAAACAATAAGATTATCGAGTGGTATCAACAGATGATTACGAATGTAAGTTTTGAACCGCAAAAGAGACCAATTCTTGCAGCGGCAACAGCTTTAAGGAAACTTGTTACGATTATCGGAAATAGCAAGGCAGTGATTGAAAAGGTAGAACTAGGGTATTATAGTCGCTCAATCGATACCGAGACATGGCTGTTACCACCCGTTTGGTATATCGAACTAAAGGATGGGCAACGTTTCTATATTAATGCCTTTACAGGGGAGTTGGAGGGTTTACAAGCGCAAGCAAATGTAGGGGAGGACCAGTAATGAGATTATTCTTAGTACGTCATGGGCAGACTGTCGCCAATGCCGAGCGTAGGTTTCAGGGTCATAAGGATTTCCCCCTATCGAATATAGGGGAGAAACAAGCGGAACGAGTGGCCGAAAGATTTAAGAAAACTAGAATTCAGCAGATTTACTCTAGTGATTTGGGAAGGGCATATAACACAGCGCAGACAATTGCATCGTATCATCAATTGCCAGTTGTCAAAGAAAAGCTTTTTCGTGAATATAGTTGGGGTGTATTCGATGGATTAACATTAAAGGAAGCAGCCATTCAATTTCCTGAGATTGCGGAGAACAATGCTTCGGATTGGAGCGCTGTTGATATACCAGAAAAAGAAGCATATTTAGAATTTTTGCAAAGAGCGCAAGATGCATTACAATTACTAGTGGATCGGCATATGGGGGAGAAGGTCTTGGTCGTTAGTCATGGGAGATTTCTGAATGCGCTCATGACACAGATTTTACGTCTAGTGGAAGATCACGTTTGGGCATTTACCTTTGCGAATACTTCCGTTTCTGTGGTAGACTTTGCTCATGGTCAACACCCGAAGGTCCGTTTGTTTAATGACACTTCTCATTTAATAGGATTACCAGGTATCGAAGATTATTTTAATAGATAAGATATTGCAGGAGAGGAATTACACAATGGTCCGATATAGTGTGTTAGCTAGTGGAAGCACAGGAAATGCTATTTTGATTCAGACGGATACGACAAGTATTCTAGTTGATGCTGGTCTAAGTGGCAAACAGATAGAGAAAGCAATGCACGAGATTGGAGTATCAGCCGATTGTCTAGATGGGATTGTTATTACCCACGAACACCAGGACCATGTCAAAGGCGCAGGGATTTTATCTAGACGATATAAAATCCCTGTCTTTTGCAATCAAAAAACTTGGGACGGAATGGAACATATTGTAGGGGAAATTAAGACAGGCTATCAAGAAATATTCTGTACTGGAGATCGTATGGAAATCGGGAACCTAGCCCTAGAATCATTTGCAATTTCACATGATGCGAAGGATCCGGTTGGTTATTGTGTGTTTGCTGGTAATACCAAGATATCCGTAGCTACAGATATGGGGTATGTAAATGCGAAAATGAAGCAACGCATTATCGATTCCGATGCTTTGATCATTGAAGCGAACCATGATGTAGAAATGCTTCGAATTGGTCCCTATCCTTGGCATTTAAAGCAAAGGATTCTAAGCGACCACGGTCATTTATCGAACGAAACAGCCGCAGAGATACTCACAGAGGTAATCACAGCCAATACGCAATGCGTACATTTAGCGCATTTAAGCGCTGAGAATAATATGCCTGTGTTAGCGCATATGACCGTAAAAACAATACTAGAGCAAGAGCAGTTTAAAGTGGGACAAGAGTTCGACCTAGAAATTACATACCCAGATAAACCAACGAAGCTTCGTTCTGTACGTAGAAGATAGCAATCATAGATTGCTTGGCTAACTACTGGACACGTATGCGCTTTTGGTCAATTTCAACTTCATGCCCGAGATCTAATGCTTGGGCTCTTTCTATGATTTCTGAACGAGTGATAAGACCCTTTTCCGCAAGGATTTCTACCAAAGCGGTAAGAACTAAAGTGTTCTTATAGTCTACTTCCTTCAAATCTGCTATTTGTCCGAATATCTGCAATAAGCTCATACAATCCTTGGATCGATTCATACGTAAACAGCTCCTTTTATATTTCATTTGTTACAACAAAGTGAACTTTCACTAGTAACAGTATGGCAGGTTTTACCTTGTCCTATACTAAGTGATACCTATATAAATCAAGATATGCTTGTACTACCGAAATATGCGTAGAGAAAATTGAAATGATAAAAAGTTCACAGCATTGTCAAATATGATAAATTGCAGCGGGTTTTTTTTATAAGTATAATATGTTACATCAGGGAATAATTAAGAATATCCGTAATAAAGGAGTGCAGTTAGATGACTTACGATGATGAGTTTTTTGAGAGAAAGCCTAAGAACAAAGGTTTTAGTGGGTTTACTTTAATTGCAATCGCACTAATCGCTTCTTTAATTGGGGGCGGAACAGTGGCTATGTTTGTACCAACTATGATTAATAATGGGATGATTAACATAGGTGCGGTACAAAATGCTAATAATGACACTGGACTATTTCAGATTCAACAACGAGGGAATAACACAGGGGATCCACGGCAGGTTCAATTAGAAGTGACCACTGCGATAGTAGAGGCAGTCGATCGGGTGAAGCCTGCAGTAGTGGGGATTATTAATATCCAAAATGCGGGGAGAGGGTTCTTTACGAACCACCAATCGTATGAGGCAGGAAGCGGCTCTGGTGTCGTGATTAATGTGAGAGATGGAAAAGCGTTAATCGTTACTAACCATCACGTCATTGAAGGGGCTACGGATTTAGCAGTAACTCTTCCAGAGGGAGAGCAAGTGCAAGCCCGTTTAGTCGGAACGGATGAATTAACGGATTTGGCTGTTATAGAAATTGATGCCACACACGTAACAGCAGTTGCAACCTTTGGTAACTCAGACGCTCTTCGTCCGGGGGAACCAGCAATTGCGATTGGGAATCCTCTAGGCTTAGAATTTGCCCAAACAGTTACCGTTGGAGTTATCAGTGCTACCCAACGAGCGCTCCCAGTTCAGATTGGCGGTAATAAGGTATATGAAGTGAACGTCATTCAAACTGACGCTGCGATTAACTTTGGGAACAGTGGTGGGGCATTAGTGAATATACAAGGGGAATTAATTGGTATTAACAGTGCGAAGATTGCTCGTGCAGGAGTCGAAGGGATAGGATTCTCGATTCCAATCAATGATGCAGAGCCAATTATCAACGATTTAATTCGCCATGGAAGGGTTATAAGACCGTATTTAGGGATTGCACCGAGAGACCTAACGACTGTACCTGACCAAATGCGTCCGAACATTCCAGTCAAAGATGGTGTGATTTTAGCAGATACCCCAGTGGGCCCTGCAGCAGCGGCGGGATTACAGGCATATGACGTAATTGTTGAGATTGATGGAAATGCCATTGATAACAGTGTCACATTACGTCAAGTCCTGTATGGAAAACGTGTAGGCGATGTGATTAATGTTGTGTTCTATCGGGAAAGAGAACGTCTGCAGACGCAAATTACATTATCAGAGCTACCTGAGACACCATAATAGAAAAAATTCATACATCAATAGAGCAAAGCAAAATACCATAATAGCAAAGCAAAAAACATAAAGTAATACTCAATAGAGTAAATTTGAAATGTGTAAAAGAAGCTTAGGAATTTAAAATCCTAGCTTCTTTTTTGCACTTAATATCTTTACGATAGAAATAGTAGGTTTTCTGTTATTAATTAAAGTTATACATTTCTCCACGAGATATAAGAGGGTTAAATTCAATTAGCTTAAAAACATTCTTCAATTTAAGTGGTTTGACCTGTTTGTTTTGGAACAAGCGCTCAGACACCATTTGAAACTCAGCAAATGTGGTAACCTAATATACGTCCTTAGAGCCAGGGGATTTGGCGACTTAGTAATTAGTGGAAGGTTGATTCGACATCTTGTTGTGTTGGGGAGTTGCGTTTATTGAAATATTCACAAAGGAATTCCACGGTATTATACATATCTAGGCGACTAGCTCCTTTTACAAGGATGATTGCCCCTGGCTGAATCAACTGCGTTAATTCACGATGTAAAACCTTACGATATAAAGGTGTTTTATGCTTAACTTTATCCTGTGGGAATCCAGCGGCTATTGCACCAAGACTAATATGGGCAGAAATGTTGCCATAGGTATACAAGAAGTCGAGGGACTTTGTTGCCGCATAACGACCAACATCTTCGTGGTACTCATTGATTTTCTCACCAAGCTCTGGCATGCTACCAAGGATGACGATTTTTTGCCTGTTTGTTCCTAAAGTTTCTAATACATCAAGGGCGGCTTTTATTGCCGGTGGATGAGCATGGATTGTATCGTCGATGACGGTAATCCCATCTTTTAATTTGATTACATCTAAGCGATGCTTCGGACGCCTCACATTTCTAAGGCCGCGGACAATCTCTTGAGGGAGAAAGCCAAGCTTGTCAGCGACTGCAACCGCGAACAATGCATTATAGACATTATGCGTACCAAACATAGGAATTAAGAATTCATGCTCTTGTGAGTTAAGTATAACTTTGAAAGACATACCATTTTCTGTGTAAGAAACATCAAAAGCGCGGTAATCTGCTGACTCATTATCGATACCAATCGTGAACTTTGCACCCTTAAAGCTATTGGTATGCAGTAATTGTGAGTTAGTATCATCGAGATTTGTAAAGATCATTCCGTTATCCTCAACGCCGTATAGGAGCTCTGACTTTGCTGCTGCAAGCAGCTCAAGCTTTCCTTCAAAGTTACCAATATGAGCAAGACCAATGTTTGTGATAACTCCAATGTTTGGCCGTAGAATGTTACAATGCTCAGTAATTACGCCAGGATACGCCATCCCGTATTCCACAACAGCGGCTCTATGAAAGTAACTGATTTGCTTCACGTGTTGTTTGGTTTTCTCTGTGGTGTTGTTATTATGATGCGATTCAAATACAACCCAACGTTCCCTAAGCACAGCAGATATCAGCGTTTTTACAACGGTTTTCCCTGCACTACCAGTAACAGCTATCGTAGGTTTATCGAAGTCAAATATCATAGAATCACCTCCCAGTAGAATCAGAAGCTTTTGTTGTATCATTTGACGTAATCATTGCTCAGTAAATGGCATTACCTGAATTCTATGTGCTTTTGTACAATAGTGAAAACTTATACATTATATGCACGACATCTTAAAAAGGATTAAGGAGGACAAGGAAAAGCGAAGAAAAAGTCAGTGAAATAACAAAAATAAAAAAGCAGGGAATAGAAATTATCTTGTCACTGGAATTTGTGGAGTTACTCTAAATTTATCAGTAGAAGTCTTAGGTTGTACAGTCTTATCCTTGTTCGCATACTCATTTTTAAAGTAGCCAATCACTTTCGAGATGATGGCAATTGAAAGAATTGAGAATAGGCCACGCGTGATCCCTAACGCATACATACTAGACATGACAACCATAAAATCGAAGATGAAATTCGTCTTCCCTGGGTTAATGTTATAGCGCTTTTGGAGAAACAACGCGAGAATGTTAGCGCCACCTAGGGACGAACCATTTTTGAATAAAATAGATAGACCCAAGCCGATAATAATGCCACCAGCAATAGCGCCAAACCAGATTGGTAGCGTGAACGCTGGCAACCATTGTGTAACACTTGTCATAAGCGATAAGAGCGTGACGGATATGATACTAGAAATGGTAAACTTCCATCCCATACGAAGTACTGAAAAGACATAAAAAGGTATATTCACAAGAAAGAACACAAGGGAGAAAGGTACATTCAAAAGATACGAAGCACTTAAGGATAGGCCTGCCGTTCCACCAGTTCCAATCATGGAATGTTTTAATAGGATGACGCCAACACTTGCAAGAAAGCATCCTAACAATATATTCAATATTTTTTTCATTTGCTTCCCTCTATTCTATTGTTTGAATACAGATGCGATTATTAATAACATTAATGTTATGATATAAATTGATGAAATGACATAGCATTCTGCAGGAAATTAAGCATTTGTATATTCGTTTTGAACCAAATACATAAGAGTGGCGTGCATATTGAAATCGCGATATAATGTAGCAAGGCAAAACTTTATTAGTTTAAAACCTTGTCTGATGGAGGGGTAATATGGACGTCATTGACCGTAATATGTTAGCAATTCTTCAAAGAGATGCGCGTATCACGATTAGCGAGCTTTCGAAAGAGTTAGCACTGAGCCGACCGAGTGTAGCAGAGCGGCTACATCGTTTGCAAGAAAAGGGAGTCATCGAAGAGTTCACTGCTAGAGTTTCTTTGCCTGCTTTAGGGAAAGATATTCTTTTGGTTATACTAGTGAGTGGGTTGAAAGTATCGATTGAAGATTTTGAGCAATTCGTGAAGAAGGAAGAGGAAATTATCGAGTGTCATCGTGTAACAGGGGAAGTCAGCTATTATCTGAAAGCGGCAGTGTCCAATATGAACTCCATGAGACTATTGATTGACCGTTTGATTCCTTATGGTAGTATTAATACATCTACTGTACTAGCCTCACCAGTTCCGTATCGGCATCTTGTTCCGTGAAAGCACTAACCTTCGAAGATAAATAGTAAAGCCTAAAGATAGAAATAAAACATAAAGATGGGAAAAATCCTAAAGGTGGAATAAACCTAAAGATGAAAATAAAACCTGAAAGAAAACAAAAAATTCAAAAAAATACACAGGAGGTTGATATATATGGAACAATATACATTTTCGTATGATGGCAAAGAGTTAGTTTTACATGAGGGGAATTGTATCGAATTTTATAACGATGAGGAACAACCTGTTGAGGGGTTGTCGCTTCCGCAAATCCTTCAACTCCTTAAGGAGTATCCAGACGTTACCTTTGACTTAGAATATTATAATGGTGCATGTCCCAGTTGTTTGGCTGGAAAAGAGGAGAAAGCAAAGGTATTCAAATTTCTAGCATATAACTTCTCCGTGTATACACTAGAGAGACAATATGTAATAAGCTCCATTTCGAAAGATAAAGACGCAACCTTTAGCCAAATGTTAAAGCATGGCAAGGTTGATAACAGCTATAGTGTGAGTGTTGTTGTTTGCCCTAGTTGTGGGGACTATTCTATTGAAATTCTAGAATGCGAAGTGTAAAGGTTAATAGTGAATTTCTAAAGATAAGAACGTAAAAAATTTTGAGTACCACAGACGGTGATTCTGTGGTACTTTTCTTAATTTAGTCACTATTCTTAGTAGCATTAATCATAAATTCTTAAGAATTGTCATGAAGAAATATTAAGATTTACCTATTAAAATGAAATCATCCTGCAGGAGCAATATGTTATATTTGAAAGAATGTAGAAAAGAAAAATGACGCAAAAGGCGGCGAACAACCATGAGCAATCATTATGTACTTGTTGTTGATGATGATAAAGATATAAGAGACGGAATCGAAATCTATCTGAAAAACGAAGGCATTACGGTCGTAAAGGCGAAAGATGGAATAGAAGCAATAGAGATGCTAGAAGAGCATGACATTCACCTTATTCTTCTCGATATCATGATGCCTCGTTTGGATGGTATTGCGACGACCTTTAAGATTCGTGAAACTCGAAATATACCAATTATTATTCTGAGTGCAAAGAGTGAAGATACGGATAAGGTATTAGGGCTACAAGTCGGTGCCGACGACTATATCACGAAACCCTTTAATCCGATTGAACTAATTGCTAGGGTAAAGTCCCAGTTGCGACGCTATGTTACCTTAGGAACATATGAAGGTATCAAGAAAGTCATTGATTTAAATGGTCTAACGTTAGACAAAGAGACGAAGGAAGTTACTGCTCATGGCGAAGTAGTGCGCCTTACGCCGATAGAATACAAGATAGTAGAACTCTTAATGTCACATGCAGGGCGCGTCTTCTCTATTAGCGAAATTTATGAACGCGTATGGCAAGAGCCTTGCTACAATGCTGAGAATATCGTAGCAGTGCACATTCGTAAAATCCGTGAAAAGATAGAAATCGATGCGAAAAATCCAAGATTTTTAAAGGTGGTATGGGGAATTGGATATAAAATGGAAAAATAGAGGTATAGCATTAGTATATATCATACTTCTGACTATAGGCTTAAACGGTCTACTTGTAGGTTTAACTCGAAGTGATCAATTGCTCGATCGAAACTACTTCGAGTCTTATCAATTTGCACGTGAGGTCGATAGATTTGCGGAATTGTTAAACGTACTGATTCTAAATAAGCTATCGCTAGAAGAAGCGAAACAAACTATAACAGCTAGCAAAGAGGAAATTGACGAGCATCGCTACTTCTATGGTGATCTGTCGACGCAGCTTACCAATATACGTGATCAGTATGAACTTAAAATTGAAGAGGCATTAGCGAATAGCCAATCATTAGCTGACTATTACATAGCAGAGCGAGATCGCAAAATTGAAGATATTACATTAAACTTTGTCGATGACGAGCATGTTCGCATCAAAGTTCAGATGGAAAAAGAACAAAAACTAGAGGAGCACTTTCGAGAAATAGAGAACTATCGAACGGAATTATTACAATATACATCAACTTTTCAATATTACTTTCGTGACGTAAATACAGGGGAGATTTTTACAAATATAGACGGAATAGATGTCCCAATTCAAGAATATATGAGTTCAAAACATATGCATTATGTAAGAACATTCCCATCGGTTAACAGAGGATTTATCTCCAATGATCAGCCGTTTCCTTTTGAAAACCATGACGTCATTAAGCAAGCTAGAAAAGCAAATGTAAAGGTTTTCGAAGGGTATATCGGTTTACCGAAAAATGTACCATCAACCAATTCGCTAATTACAGAGTATAACAAACATGAAGCTCTGCGCACCGTATTCATACTATATGTAATCTTCTCCATTGGCGTGTTAATAGGCATATGGTATCTCAATCGTAAAATACCAATGACTCAATTCGTATCAAGCTATAAGAATTTAGAACCTTGGTATCGAAAGGTTCCGGTAGATTTACGTGTCATTATATTCGGATTCTCGGCGATGCTAACATTCGTGTTCTTAACAAGGAACTTAATCTATGAATTTCAATATAATGTGTACGCCGGTTTTATGGAATCATTAGCTCACATAGTGATTACGGCTTTCTTAATATCAATTACTGCTATCCAAGGGAGATTATTATTTGATCAATACCGAGGAATTGATGAAATCCAAGGAGATTGGAAACACAGTATAGTCATGAAGTCATTGGCGCTAATAAAGCAATTTTTTGCGAATTGGCGTCTCGGCACTCAGGTATTACTGATTATCGCTGTAATATTTGGATTTGGAGCGGGAGCAGTCATAGTTTTAATAGAGCCACCAGTCATTGTTGTATATTTGCCATTATTGCTATTGATTGGCGCACCACTGATTGTATTATTGGTAAGAAGAATTCGTTACTTCCATAAAATCGCACAACATGCAGACAAATTAGTAAAAGGTGAGATGGACTCAGACTTGCCAGTAGTGGGTAAATCAGTGTTTTCGGACTTAGCACAAAGCTTAAATACTTTAAAATCTGGTGTAAAGATTTCGCAGAAAGAGCAAGCAAAGAGCGAACGGCTCAAAACCGAACTCATTACGAATGTCAGTCATGATTTGCGTACGCCTTTAACGTCCATTATCACCTACACGGAACTGCTGAAAAAACCCGACCTTACCAACGAAGACCGCAGTTCCTATGTAGAAATTATAGATCGAAAATCGCAACGTCTGAAGATTTTAATTGGGGATTTATTTGAAGTTTCAAAGATGGCAAGCGGGAACATGGAGCTATCGAAAGACAAGGTAGACTTATACCAGTTATTACAGCAATCCCTAGCTGAAAATAATGAACGAATGCAGGAATCTACATTGCATTTCCGATGCGACAAGCCAGAAGAAGCAATATATGCATATGTCGATGGTCTGAAAATGCATCGTGTTTTCGATAATCTCATTGGTAATATTCTGAAGTATTCACTAGAAAATACACGGGTATATATCAATTTTAAAGCGACCCCTCAAAAAGCAACTATCTATTTTAAAAACGTTACGAAATTTGAGTTAGGCGAGAATACGGATGAGCTTTTTGAACGCTTTAAGCGTGGCGACGTGTCTCGTAACACGGAAGGGTCGGGGCTTGGACTAGCGATAGCGAAGTCAATTGTAGATATACATGGGGGAGATATGGACATAGAAGTAGACGGCGATCTATTTAAGGTAACAATCACAATAGATCGAATCAAGTAGTAGAACTCTGAAAAATAATAAGATGCCTAAAAAACAGCAGAAACAAAAAACTCAACCAAAATCACTTGGTTGAGTTTTTTGTTTCCAGCATTTCTTACTATCTGGCGTTAGGCTGCTCCGCTATAGATTTTGAATTGAAGTGATTTTGGGTACAGACGTTGATTTTCCATGATTCCCAAACAAAAATGTCAGCTGCGCAATATAATGAATACTATAGATAAATGTATTTTTGACAACTTATAGCAGCTTATATTACAGATAATAGAATCCAATCATAAAACAAACTTTGGGAGTTGGTGGGATAAAGAGCAAAATTTTTCGAAGTTGCGCAGAAGACTTAACAAGAATTGCAATGGAATGTAAAGCACACTCTGCGAAGTTTTGTGGTTAAAACTTACCAGGGTAACAGAAAGGAAGAATTTATCTGTGAAAATTTTCCATGGGATTATAGAGATTGCTGGACAAATGGGAAACTTATGTGGTGCATTGAAAAATCGCAATCATATTGCTGTTGGATATAACACATTTCATTCTTATCTAGGTTATAAGGACCATCTCATTAATACGGATTCCATTGACATACAAGGAATGTTTAAATACATCTCAAATTTTTATGATGTTTTTCATTATCATTATGGCGTTACTATATGGAATGACTACAGAGATATAAAGTTGATGAAATCAAAAGGTAAAAAAATGATTATGCACCATTGGGGAAATGATGTTCGCTTCCATGACCTAGCGCGAATCAATAACCCTTATGTTTATACTGGCGATTCCCCGCCAAATAATCAGATAGGGCATAATTTAGCGAATATTTCGCAATACATTTCAGAGGCAATTGTCCAAGATCATGAAGTATTGCCTTATGTAACACCGTATTATAAAAAAGTACATGTGTTACCCTTGGCTATCGATCTACGCAAATTTCAACCAACTTATCCTAATGTGACAAAAAAACGACCATTAATCTTACATGCGCCAACCAATCCAGACTTTAAGGGGACTGTCATTATAGAGGCAGCCATAGAATCTTTGAAAAGCACCTACGACTTTGAATATAAGCGAATTGAAAAAATGAATCATGAACAAGTCATTCGCCTATACGCAGAAGCTGACATTATCGTAGATCAAATTCTGTGTGGCTCATATGGTCTCTTGTGTGTTGAATCAATGGCCCTCGGCAAGCCGGTTCTCTGCTATATAAGACCTGACTTAATAGAATCATTTCCTTCTGGATTACCTGTGGTAAATGCAAACCCTGACACAATCCAAGAACAACTAAAGATGTTATTAACCAATCCTTCACTAAGAAATAGCCTTGGAAAAGCAGGCAGAACATATGTCGAGAATTATCATGCTCAGGATACAGTTGTGAGTCAGTTACTATCTATTTATATGAATTTAACCTGATGGAGTGATGTAATATGCCTTCACTAGAAAAGAAAATGTTTTTTTTACCATATAAGCTTTTTGTTAGACAAAGTCGCCTATACATTGCATTTAATCTATCCGTCATTCCGAGAGATATGGAGATAACATCGATGTACCTCCATGTGCAATTACCAAAACACCATACACCTACCACCGTATATTTAAAGCGGTTGCTAACCTACTGGGACGAAGCATCTCTGCGTAATGGTATAGTTCCATCACGCTCTCAAAAGGCTCGCCTATTACGATATACACCAGAACAAACTGAACTAATTATAAATGTAACAAACTATAGAAACCTTTGGCGCAAGAGAAAGAAAAATAATCACGGAATTTATCTGTGGGCAAAAGGAAAGAATTTCAAATATATTGAAAGTAATCCTCCATATCTTGTTTTAGAAACTATCTAACGTATTGACCGCTGCCATAATGAAAATAGCTTGTGGATTTCCTCCTCTGCATGTAGCAGCGCTGGATATCGTAGAAGAAATATAGCCTTTGCGAAAGGACTATAGAAACCAAAAGGGGTGCCTACAAGGGCATCCCTTTTGGTGTTAAGAAATTTCCAATCTTTCTTCGAGTAATTGTTTATTGTGTAATACTCTTTTATCTTCTGGTCTGTACTTCTTAGCCTGCTCATTATGTTCATAGGCTTTCTGATAGTTTTGCATATTATAATAGCAGACACATAGTTGCAAGTGTGGATACCAAGTATGATACGCAGGATACGTAAAGCTCCACCTACTCGAATCAGGCACTTGCTGCGTCGCTAAAACATACCAAAAAATAGCTGTTGGGTAGTCTCTTCTTCGTTGGAAGACATAACCAATACGAGAGCAAGCTTCTGCCTTTGGTTCTGAAAACTGAAACGATTGGAACAAAGATAGCAGCTCGTTATCGATATCTCTAAGGTATCGATAACAGTCGCCACGATAAATACAAGCAAAAATCTTGTCTTCTAACCAACCTTCTTTCATTGCTATATTTTTACTATAGCTTTCAATAGCTTTTTCGTAATGTTCATTTTCTCTTAATTCATTTCCATAATAGAAATAGTCTCTAGCCGTAAAAGTATCTCCACGCTCAATTTTTTTCTCGTATATAGATATCGTTCGCCCTACCGAATGACGAACTTTTTTATGGGTAATGGCTACGTCAGAATTGATAATTTTCCCATGTGCAGCTAAGTATTGATGGCAGTCACCGTGCCAAGTAAAATCTTTTTCCCTTTTGATCAGACGGTTGCGCCGATAAGTTAGAGTAACATTTCCATATTCGTCAACACCCGCATTATAATACATCGATACAGAAACAACAGAGGGATCTAAGGTTTCTTTTAGTTTCTTAAAGGCAACTCGATCTTTTTCTAAGATAACATCATCTGCATCTAAGTATAAAATATAATCCTTCGTAGCATATTTAAAAGACTCGTTCCTGGCAGCTGCGAAGTTATTGATCCATTCAAAATCATAAATCCGATCTGTATATTGGGAAGCTATTTCTTTGGTTCGATCCGTTGATCCTGTATCAACGATGTTTATCTCATCCACAAGATCTTTTGCGGACTCCAAACATCTGCTAAGAAGTTCTTCCTCGTTTTTAACAATCATGCATAAGCTTATAGTTACCATATTATAGCTCCTTTCTTCTAGAACATTTCACTGTTGCCTCATTAGTCGTGTTAAAAAAACAACAGAACTACGTACTTGATAATTTCCAACTGGAAACTCATTTTAATAATACGATGCATGAAGTTTATATCTTTTTTATCGTCTTCAGCATTATATCCAATAAGACAGGTCCCCCGATATCGAAGAACCCATCCATTATTCTGGGAATACTATAATATTCAAGCGCTTAGCTGAAGTTATATTAGTTGCAGCAGTGACAATTACTCTAACGCGATTTTAGTTATCTCTGTAGCAAGAGCGATGTCTACGATTGTATTGACGGTGGAAATCTTTTTGTTCCCTACTAACAGTTCAAGTTGTTTGTCTTATATTAATTAAATGCTGCCAGCCATGGTGTTAATTCGTATTGCTATCCGGCAGTTACTGGCACAGTTTGGAAGATGTAGGAATTTACCGCTCCACCTGTTAAACGTGCAGCAAAAAATCCTGAATGACTATCCTGACTGGTTATTGCTGCGTTTAGGCCAACCCATGGTGCTAAACCTCCAGTTTCAAAGCCTCCATTTACAATCAATTCATTAAATGACATAACTTCCCCCCTAACATACATTTCAGGCAATATTCATAATTGTTAATATTGTCTTACTTATATGGTATTCACAAATATATAAGGTGAAAGTTATAACGACCTAACCATGTAGCCTGTTTTAATATTACTAGAATTTATTAGTGAAATATAATAGACACACCCAATTGGTTGATAGTAACCACAATTGAGTGTGCCTATTTATCCTTTACAAATCATCATAATCTCTGTCCTACACGTTCACACTAATGTACTTATACTTGTTATGTCCACCTTTAGAATATCTTTATTATTTATCTTTGATCACTGATAGTAGCATTACTATTATTAGTAGATAATGCCGTTAGAGGATCATATGGAGCACCAGTTATCGTTCCAAACAATAATGCTATATCAACGGCATTCTCTGGAATCCCCCATGAATTTCCTGAAAAAACAAATATTGCTTCATCAACGACAAATCCTCTAGTATTATAAACTACATTATTAACGATATCTCCCTCAATATTTGGATTTAAATAAGCAGGCTGGCGAAGAGAAAAGAAAATATTATTTCTTACTAAGAGATTGGTCATATTATTGGCTTGGGTAACAAAACCACGATTCACCACCCAACCACTAGAAGGTCCTGCTTGTTCTGGTCCAAAGATAATATTATTGATAATGCTATGGTTAGTCCCACCAACTTGAATAAATTCAACGGCATACGGATCATCACTAGTAATGCTTAATCCGTCAATTGTTACTCCGCTTCCTATGACAGTGAAAACAATAACAGCTGCTTGAAGTTCAATTAAAGTATCAGGGTATCCTTTAAGAGTGATACCTTCTTTGTTTATTGTCATTGTCGTGGTAATGGGATATGTTCCACCTAGAATATGAACGGTTCCTGTTGGAGATACAGCCGTTATACCTTCTTGTATAGTTCCAAATGGATTGGCCTGTGTACCATCCCCACCAACTGACCCAGATTGAACATACACTTCAAATGGATTTGGCTCAATCGAACCCGTTGGGCCTGTTGGCCCAGTTGGCCCACCTGCTGGACCTGTCACTCCTGTCACTCCTGTTGCACCTGTTGGTCCAGTCGCACCAGTCGCACCAGTCGCCCCCGTTGTACCCGTAGCACCAGTAGATCCCGTCGGCCCTAGCGCACCTTCTACCTCCACAAGAGATACATCATCAACAATAATGTCTGCACTACCTGCTAAAGGTAATTTATTCACAAGTATAAGGGCTTGCGTAGCTCCTACTGGTGGTGCGGAAGTTAATTTATAGACTTCGAGCCAATCTACAACACTTGTAAGCCGACTTGATGGAATATTTTCAATTAACCCATATTCAATAAAATTAAAGTCCGCATCATAGTATGTTATTGATAGTGATACAGTTGCACTTACGGCAGTTCCCAGTTTGGACAATGATACGAGAAATTCGTATCGCTGTCCGGCAGTTACTGGCATAATTTGGAAGATGTAGGAATTTACCGCTCCACCTGTTAAACGTGCAGCAAAAAATCCTGAATGACTATCCTGACTGGTTATTGCTGCGTTTAGACCAACCCATGGTGCTAAAGCTCCAGTTTCAAAGCCTCCATTTACAATCAATTCATTAAATGACATAACTTCCCCCCCTAACATACATTTCAGGCAATATTCATAATTGTTAATATTGCCTTACTTATATGGTATTCACAAATATATAAGGTGAAAGTTATAATGACCTAGCCATGTAGCCTGTTTTAATATTTCTAGAATTTATTAACGACATATAATAGACACACCCAATTGATGAATAGTAACCACAATTGAGTGTGTCTATTTTTCCCTTACAAATCTGTCGTAATCTCTGTACTACACGTATCACACTTTAGAATTTTATCTGTTTTCTTAATAATCGTTTCACCACATTTGCAAATCCAGCCTTGGATTTTCCCTGGATTACCATAAATGATAGCATGATTGGGTACATCTTTCGTTACAACAGAGCCTGCACCAATAAGAGCGTGCTTGCCAATTTGGATTCCACAAACAATGGTAGCATTAGCCCCGATAGATGCACCCTCTTTCACCAGTGTTATTGCATAATCAGAGGAAGTGTTTCTTATGAATTGACTTCGGGGCGTTTTAACGTTGGTAAATACCATGCTCGGACCGCAAAAGACATTATCTTCTAAAATCACACCCTCGTAGACACTGACATTATTTTGAATCTTTACATTATTCCCAATCTTGACATTTGAAGCAACAAATACGTTTTGACCAAATTTGCACGCATTACCAATCTGAACACCAGGCATAATATGACAATTGCGCCAAATCTGTGTGCCATCACCTATCTTAGTTGGAAGTTCTATAGTAGCTGAATCATGAACGAAATATTTATTTTGCCTTTTTGTTTTATCCAATGCTTGAGTCGCTTTTTCCAATACTTTTATCACATCAATTCCTGATTGACTGCTTGTTATTGGTATCTTCCTGTGTTTCATGCAATCCAAAAAATGCATTACTTCCTGGTTTAGAATATTGACCGTTTCAAAATCTATTTCTTTTACTTCACCATTCTCGCAAGATAACTTATTGTCTACTATTTTACGATGAATTTCTAATTTATTCTCTTTTTCGTTATAAATCATCATACCTGTTGTTCCAACAATGGTTGTTTTCCGGATATCTTCTGGCCATAGCCATGATACATGAATATGTGCCTTGACCTTATTAGCAAAATCAATATGCATGTAGGCATCATCTTCTATCTCTGGTTGAATTACACACTGGCCCTTTACTGATACTTCTTCAACGGTTGAGTCCACTAGAGCTAGTATTACGGCTAAATCGTGCGGCGCAAAACTCCATATCACATTTTCTTGATCACGTACTTTTCCTAACTTGGTTCTTTGCATTTTGATATAACATAATTCGCCAATTACTTTGTTCTGGACTAACTGCAGAATTTTCTGTACAGCTGGTTTGTATAGCAATAAATGCCCCACCATAAGAATCCTATTAGATTGAATTGCCATTTCATGCATTTCGATAGATTCATGTACCGATAATGCCATCGGCTTTTCTACAAGTACGTCTTTTCCTGCTCTCAATGCATCCATTGTAACTTGATGATGGGTAGCTGCAGGGGTCGCAACTATTACTCCATCAATTTCGGGGCTTACTAGTAATTGCTTATAATCTGCTACTATTTTAATATTTGGATACTGCTTACTAAATTTCGTCCTAATCTCCTCTTGGGGATCAGCTAATGCCGTCAGTACATCTAGCTCGTTGAGTACTTTGACATAATTTTGTCCCCAATGACCAGCACCAATTACAGCTATTTTTATTGTTTTTGACAAAATAATCACCAAACCCTTTTCTTTGGATTTATCCACGATTTCGATATTTTTAAGCAGTTCAAAAATATATTTTTCTTAAACACTTCCTTGCATTATCAGAATGTATAAAAATTCATGATTCATCAGGATTAAGCCTAATGATAGACCCTGAAAGATTTCAGTTAAAAAACAAACCCCTTGGAAGGGGTTGAAAAATCAAGCATCGGTAGCTAGGATATGCACTATATAAGTGTAACTTTTTTATCGCTACCAGATAATCCTCTCGTAGCATTTCTTGTGTCGATAATCCTCTCGGCAGTTTCCACTAGCCATTGATAGTCTATCGATGAGTGGTCTGTGGCAATTAACACGATGTTTGCACTTTTCACATATTCATCTTCTAGAGGAATTGACTGGAGTTTCTTCGAAGATACTATGATTTGCGAAACATAAGGGTCGTAATAAGAAATTTCAACCCCCTCTTTTAATAGTAACTCTATTAAATTAATGATAGGAGATTCTCTAAAGTCATTTACGTCTTTTTTGTAAGTTATGCCAACAATCAGTACTTTTGATTTCGATGGAGATACCCCTAGACTGTTAAGTGTACGCAGAACTATCTGACTAACAAATTCTGGCATATGGCGATTGATTTCACCAGCTATTCCAATAAGTTTGGTGATATAGTTATATTCTCTGGCTTTCCATTCTAAATAGTGGGGGTCGACAGGAATGCAATGGCCACCTACTCCAGGACCAGGATAAAATGACATAATGCCGAAAGGTTTAGTGAAGGCAGCATCAAGGACGTCCCACACGCTAATACCCATTTTGTCACACAACAAGGCAAATTCATTAGCTAATGCGATATTTACAGACCTGAATGTGTTTTCATATATTTTTGCAAACTCTGCGACTTTAACACTCGAGACAGGTACTATATGATTAATTAACTGACTATAAAAAGCAACTCCTACTTCAAGAGAATCATTGGCTATACCGCCAACAATTTTGTTAGTATTTTCTGTCGTATAGATTTTATTACCAGGGTCAATCCTCTCTGGTGAATGACATAGAAAGAAATCATTTTCCACCTTTAATCCTGAGCTCTCTAAAATAGGCAACACTACTTCATCTGTCATTCCTGGATATATCGTAGACTCGATACAAATTAATTGCCCTTTTCTTAATTCCTTTGCAATTGCTTTTGTAGCGCCTATAACGTGTTGAAGATCTGGAACAAGATTTTTTGTTAATGAGGTGGGAACACAAATGATAATAACATCCATTGTGCCAATTTTAGAAAAATTCTCAACGGCTGCGAGCTTTCCCTGTTTGACTAAATGATTCAGCTCGATTTCATTCACATCAGAAATATAATTAATGCCGTTATTTAGTTTTTCGACCCGTTCCTTGTTCGTGTCTACACCAGTAACATGAAACCCCACTTTAGCCAACTCTATAGCCAAAGGCAAACCAACATACCCTACTCCAACTACAGAAATGAGGGCCTTTCGGTTTTCAATCTTTTCTTTCAATTCATGTTTCACTATAGATTCACCTCCTTAATGCTGCTGTTTGAATTGCGTTGAAAAACGAACTATTTGGAAAAGAAATCTATAATGGATTGAACTACATAACCAACCTCTTTATCTGTCAACTCAGGAAACATTGGTAAAGACAACACTTCATTGCAGGCTGCTTCAGCTATAGGGAAATCCCCATCGCCATATCCAAGTGGAGCAAATACCTCTTGTAAATGCATAGGAATTGGGTAATATACCGTTGTTTCAACACCATTTTGTTTTAGATGCTCCTTAAGTTGATCACGTTGTTTTGTTTGAATAGTGTATTGGTGGTACACATGATAGGCGTAAGTTGGTTCATGGGGTAACTTTATATTAACTCCGTCTACAATAATGCTTTGTTTTTGGAATAAATCATGATACTTTTTTGCGATTTGTCTACGTCGGTTCGTCCATTGTTCAAAATATTTGTACTTAGTTCTCAGAATGGCTGCTTGTAACTCATCTAATCTACTATTGCATCCTAGAATTTCATGACAATACTTCTTTTTTGCACCATGTACCCTTAGTAACTTTATCCTTTCTGCAATGTCAGGATTATTAGTGAGTACCATGCCTGCATCACCGAAAGCACCTAGATTTTTTGTTGGAAAAAAACTTATACAGCAAGTATCCCCGAAGGAACCGACCTTCTGCCCTTTAAATTCGGCTCCCAGCGCCTGGGCAGCATCTTCAATAACCTTTAGCTGATATCTCTTGGCTATTTCCATAATTGCATCCATCTCTACAGGACAACCATATAAATGGACTGGTAGTATAGCTTTCGTTCTTGTAGTAATTTTCTCTTCTATTAAATTCGCGTCGATATTCCAAGTTTTGGCATCTATGTCCACAAATACTGGTTTAGCTCCAGTGCGGGTAATCGCCCCAGCAGTAGCAAAAAATGTGAATGGCGTCGTTATAACCTCATCTCCATTACCTACACCACAGGCTAACAACGATAAGTACAGTGCATCACTTCCATTAGCAACTCCGATACCCTGTTTCACATTACAGAAATAAGATATTTGCTCTTCTAAGATGCGCACATTATCACCCAATACAAAATTGCCTGATTCAACTACCTGAGAAAAGCACTTCTTTATTTCTTTCTTCAGAGTCTTGTTTTGACGATGCAAACTGAAACTTGGGACGTGTTTCTTTTTATCTTGTTTTGCCAAAGGCCCTCCCCCTCTTTTATTGAATTCTATTTATTATATGGATTGAACCTCAAAGCCGAAACCTTGTCATTCGCTCATTTTCCTAACGTGGAGCATTTGTCTAGTACAAATATTCACCGTGAACATATTGTATTTATATATTCACAGTATAAGTTATCAGAGTTATAACATACCAAATAATGGGGGTTAGTTGCATATGACTGAAATTAAACATGTTCAATTACGCCTTGGAACAAATGAGTATGCAATTATAGAGTTCGCAGATTCTACCATTGACAAATTCTCTGAAGGCAAACATATCATACATGTTGGTCAAAAAAAGTTATTAGTACTTGTTAAGAAATCAACAACGAAAACGAATAGCAACATACTATACTTGAATCAATTGACATTTCATAAATTACAACTTCCAGAAAATATCGTGTTGACGTTACGGTATGAGAAAGGTGTTATTCTACTTGGTCCCATTTTAGGCATATTCACCACTAGCGACGACATAGAAGAACTTTTACGCGGTAAAGCGGACAACGCATTTATGGATTTAGAGTTTCGTAAAAGAGGACAAGGCCTATATTATTTTTTCACTACTAAAGATATTTGTTGGAGCACCCAATCCGTGAACGCTTATTTTTGGGATAAAGAAAGACGTTGGAAACGTCAACAATTCCCGTTGCCTGATATAATCTATGACAGTTCATTTGGCAAGGATGCAGCTATAGAGTCTTACGGTCTACGGGCAAAAATTATAGAGAACAAATTAGATATACGTGTATTAAATGATCCCATCGTTCTTTGCATAGAAGAAGTCTTTCAGCATCTTAATAGTGAAGCAATTATAAGAGAACATCTGCAGCCTAGTGTCCCATTAGCTACTTTCTTAGATAATCCTTTCATACTGCAAGCGCTATTACAGAAAACTCCTGATTTGAAATGGAATTCATTTGAAACGATAATAAAAATATCTTCTGAAAAGAGTACTTCAGCTTGCGCTATTAACGATGATAGATATCTGAATTCAAAAGATGTGATAGACTATTGTTTTCCTTATCAATCATCTTCAATTCTAGAAGCTTGCAAAGCATTATCACAACAGGTTGCTAAGATAATCGAGATTCATTTTGGTACAATTCTTGAATTAGAACTTGATTTCGGAATTGACGCAACAGGGAAAGTTTGGCTGCTCCGGGTAAATAGCAATCCATCAAAGCAATCTTTCTTACTGAGAAATAATCCTTCTGTCATGAACCGAGTCATTCAGTTGCCAATATTAACTTGCTTTTCATTCGCTGGATTCATCCCAACCATTACTGTGCCTACTAAGGCATATCCTACGTTTGGATTGGCAGTATCAAAAAAAGTATGGAATCGAATTGACAAAAATGCATTACTCAAAGACAAAGCCCTTCTGGCTCAATCTAAAGGTCTTTCTTTCTATTGTTTTAAGCTTTCAAACGTAAATTGGGATCATAATCTCGTAGAAGCATATGATTATAACCCCCTCCTTTCAGGCTGGATAAAAAAACAAATACCAGTCCCAGATGTTATTCAATATAGGGGAGGTACTCCTACGCTTGAGGATTTCAATAATCCTACTTGCCAAGGAAAAGTATTCAATATTCAATGGATAAACGCTACTAAAGTTTTTGGAAAGTGGGAAACATATAAGGCATTGCGTTTCTTCGAGAAAACAACGGCATACCTACCTGAAACAACACTGTTAACCCTCTCAAATCTACAACAATATTTGCAAAAGCACGCATTCTGCTATATTAAAAGTAATTCTGGCAAATGCGGTTACAACGTGTTTCGTATTGAAAGAGGCATTAATGGTTATCTTTGTAAAGCAGGCGGGAGCATGATTCAAATTAAGAATTTCACTGACCTAAAGGGGCTATTTGAATTTCTCATAAGAACAATTGGGAAGGATGGAATTTTACAACAGGGGATTAATCTTGCGCAAATGAACAACTGCCCTTTTGATATGCGGGTTTTAGTACAGAAAAACGGGCATTGTGAGTGGATAGTCTCAGCTCTAAACTATAGAATTGGAGCTCCTAATGCTGTAGTAACAAATTTTGCCGCAGGGGCTACAGACATTCTAAAAATACCAGGAGAAAAGCTATTGCAGTGCTGTCTAACGTGGGAAGCATTAACAGAAATTTCTCTAGATACAGTTTACGCCCTTGAGAGCTATTTCGGTAGAATTGGTGAAGTAGGTCTAGATATCGGATTAGACATACATGGGAAGCTCTGGATCATTGAAGCGAACAGTCGTCCTAGCAGTATCGCCTATAGAAACGCTACTTCAGAAACTCGTCAAAACATATTCGGCATGCCTTTTGATTATGCTATCGCTTCCGTGCAACATATGTAAACATAAACAAAAGTACAGGAACTTGACTACTGATTCTCATACCAATATATTCGTTATTTGTACAAAAGTTTATATTTAAAACATCCCTTGAAACTAAGTTCAAGGGATGTTTTAATCGCTACTTCTGGAGCAAAAATCTCGTGCCAGATTTACATAGTGCCTTATTCTCGTACTTTCTTTAACCATTGGTAGGTTTTTTCAAGTCCTTCCGTTAAAGTATGGATACTCTTCCAATGTAAGTCATTTTTAATCACCTGGGTGTCAACGCTTCTTCTCCTTACGATGTCGACTGGGCGCTTGCCTTCATATTCAATAGAAGTAACTGGGTTATTTGTAACTTTAAGAACTTTATCAGCCAAATCGTTTACACTTGTTTCTATGCCAGTGCCAACATTATATGTTTTGCCAATGGCAGAACAATCAACAGCAGCGAGAAGTATAGCATCCAGTGCATCGTCGATATAGGTGAAATCCCTAGTTTGTTGTCCGTCCCCATAAATTGTTAGCGGTTGCCTCTGCAACGATGCTTCAAAAAATTTAGCTACTACTCCGCAGTAAGGATTGATTGTTGTTTGACCAGGTCCAAATACATTAGATAAACGCAATATTGAAGTAGGAAGCCCATACATATGGTAATAAACATTACAATAATGTTCTGCCGAGAATTTACTAGCTGCGTATGGAAGACGAATCTCATAATAGGATTCTGGCGTAGGCAGTAAAGCTGCATCGCTATAAATTGAGGCTGTTGAAGTATATATGAATCGTTTCAGATTAGGGCAATGGCTATAAGTGTCTTGTAACAAAAGCAATTGACCATATAGGTTGACTTGAAAATCGCGATCTATATTGGAGACCGATTGTATTAAGTTTGCACAAGCTAAATGAAATATATATTCAACTTTTGGCAGAATATCTTTCAGAATTTTCCTATCCAAGATGCTTCCTTCTATAAAAGTTACTTTATCACTAACAGGAACTGCTGCTCTATTTCCAGTAGAGAGATCATCAAGTACATAGATATGCTGACTGATAGGCAATAGTTTACTGATTAGCTGAGATCCTATGAAACCAGCACCACCAGTGACCATTATATTACCTAACATACGTATCACCCCCTTCTTAGAAAATGTTTAGTTTCTGATTTATTAATGGCTCTATATTAGGCCATACCTTTTCTATTTGCTGACAATAAGTATAATTATCAAGTGTTTTTTTACGTGCATTATTACCTATTTTGTGACGAAGCTCCGTCTGATTTAGATAATAGTTTACTAGCTCAATAGTTTCTTCTGGTGAACTTGTTAGAACAAGATCTTCATTCTCTACAAACATTTCCTGAAGAGCGGGAGTTCTGCTTGCAATCATAAAGGCACCTGTACCTAATATTTCAAAGGTACGTTGGGTTACTTGATGTTCAGCATTTTGAATGCCTAATACAATTTTTGAAGCGCGATATACAGCAGATGTACTTTTGTAGGGTAATGGACCACGCAACCATTCTTGAGGCACAGTACTTTTGAACTCTTGTTTAATTAATGTTCGATGTTTGTACCATCCGGAACCCCAAACATGAGTCGTAATATTATGATTAATCAGAGGGAACAATAGATGTTCAAGACTCTCATAACGATAAGTTCGCTTGATTAGATGGGCGTTTCCAATTAAGGCTATATCAAATGTTTCTACATCCTCTTCTGACTTTTTTGGGAATAGGCGTGGGTTTATAGCGAAATTGAAGTAGCTTGCTGGTATCCCTAAATAGTTGTATTTTTCAACACAGTCGGGATGAATGGTAAGAACATAGTCGGGTTTAGCTGTTTGCACAGCCTTTAACGACCAGCTCTCATAATGAATGATGTCTTCCGTAGCCCAGTAAATATGATACAAATGATATTTTTTGCATAGATCAGGGATTTTTTCCAGAAACCCTCCGAATAGTGAGTAATTAAAACCAACAGTGATTAAGATATCAGGTCTGAAGTAAGCGATTCCTGCCTCTACTTCTTTCGATATCCAAGACGACTGATAAAAAATTTCATGGCCCATTTGAGCAAGCGAATCTCCTAAACTATTCAGGCAATAGGAACGATGATCAAGAAAAAAGATTTTGTATTTTTGCATATATGTCTCCCTTCAGGCGGCAACTTGGCCGAAAACAGCTATAGATTTCAAGTGTTTATAATACTTATTATATTAATCAATATTTATTTTGCTTGGGATACTAGCTGAGAGTCGTATAGATTATTTTATAACCGTCATGACGATATACAATGATTGCTAGCAATGGAAAACATTACACCAACAGCAAGTGAACCCTCCTACTTTGTTTGTGCGTCTTTATATGTGTAAGAAACAAACAAAAACAAAAGGAGAGTTCAAATAATGAAAAGAAAAATTATGATGGCCGTCACTGCAGGTATGGTATTCGCAGCAGCAACACCGGGCTTTGCAATGATCACAGACTCAGATGAGATGAATAAAAGGATGATTCAAGAGAATCAAGACCGCATCGAACAGAGCATTGATCCCATTGCTGGAGTGATTGGTGGAGACGAACCAGTGTTCAAAATTATGGCAATTGATGGAGTAGAAGGTGAAATCCCGGAAGAATTTATGAGAATCACGGCTGTCACTGATGGCAATGAGCAAATGGAAGTGGCAGAAGACATGGTAACATTAACAGGAGCGGCTGAATCAGGTATAGCAGAAGAGCTATATACAACAACAGTTGCAGAAGAAAAGAAAGGTCTATTCGGAAGAATTGCAGATTTCTTCCAGAATATTTTTCACTGGATTATTGGGTAAATAAGAAAACCCCACGCAATAGGTGCTGGGGTTCTTTGCATTAAGGAAGGGGGAAGTGAATGGTAAAGGAAGTGCCATGTTCGTTAGAAGCAACATCGATTCTACCGTTATGACGTTCTACAATACTATAGCATACTGCTAGCCCTAGTCCAGTTCCGTGGCTCTTAGTGGTAAAGAAAGGGGTACCTAGTTTGCCTAGTACATCGCTTGGTATTCCATGACCAGTATCTTCAATGCGCAACACGACAGAATGAACGGTACTATAAGTCTGAATCTTTACACATCCACCTGAGTCTATTGCTTCAAAGCCATTCTTCACTAGATTTAATATTAGTTGGCGAAATTCCATCTCGTTAATATCAACCTTCGGGATATCTTCTAAAAGGAACGAAATATTTTTATTCTCTTTTAAAGCTTCAGATTGCAGTAAAGGGAAGATATTTTCCACGAGAAGGTTTATATTATGCGATTGCCTATCATAATGTTTATAGCCTGCGAGCGATAGAAATTCTGTAATAATATGATTGGCACGATCTAATTCAGAAATCATTAGCTCGAAATGATGGCTATGGTTAGCGAAGTATTCCTTGCTCATCATAAACTGTAGAAATCCACGGACGGTCGTTAATGGATTGCGAATCTCATGGCCAATGCCAGCCGCCATCTGACCAATTAGATTTAATTTATCAAGGCGAGCAATTTCACGCGTAAGTTTCTCGTTTTCCGTCACATCTAGTGCAACATATAAGAAACACATCTCGCCAGTAACCTCGATAATCTCCGATGAATGGATTAACTCCCTGATATGTCCCTGTTTTGTTAAGCATTTAACTTTAAAATTCGACCGACTACCGGAAGACCCTGAATCCAATACGTCAGAATCAATGGGATAGTGATTGGAGAAAACCGTTAGCACATCAGTGCATTGTCCAATTACTTCATCTTTGGTATATCCCGTAAAGAAACACCAAGCATCATTCACATCCAGGACTGTTCGCTTCTCAACTGAAATTAAACACATCATAGCTGGGCTTAAATGAAATGACTTAAAGAACAGTTCTTCTGAGCGTTTTGCAGCTAGTTGAAGTTCTTTTTTTGCTGTAATATCGCGGACGATCACAGCATATCCGTCTTCATATGGATACGCAGTGATGTCGTAGTATGTATTGTTGATTGGGTCTAAACATTCCGTACTGTTGGAGAGCCGAGCCTGCGATAGCACTTGAATAAAATCAAAAATTGTAGAGTTGATGAATTCAGGGAATACCCGAAAGAGGTTGCGGCCTAGTAAATCGAGCTTGCTTTTATTCAATAGTTCTTCGATTTTAGGATTGATGTAAAGAAACCGCCAGTTCTGGTCGAAAATCGCAAAGCCATCGGACATACTAGACAAAACGATGGCTAATTTTGATAAATTCTTATCAAGCTCTTCCTCTAATTTTCTCTCCATTGTAATATCATCCCAGCTCACGACTACACCGTCGGTAAGTTTCGCAACAGATACCTTAATATAGCTAAGTTCCCCATCTCGATTATAGGTGGATGTTTCAAGTACAGCAGGGCGATTCGTCAAAACCACTTCGCAGTATCGATCGAAGAGTCCAGACTCGACGTATCCAGGATATAGTTCAAGCAAAGAGAAGTTGGATGCTTCTTCTATAGGAACGCCAAGGAATTCGCTCGCTGCTTGATTGATGCTTTCAAAGCGAAAGTCAATAATCCGCTCCTCAGCATCTCGTATCGCAGAAAATATTACAAAACAATCCATCAAAACGTTTAACGCAATTTTATATTTTTCATGAGCTTCATTAAGTTGCTGTTTTAAGAAAGCAACTTCATTGGACAAGTATTGGATACGTGGTTCAGACATAATCTATCAACCCTTCCAAAAAGATCCGTAGAAAGAAACGTAAAAATGCCATATATTACTTATGTAAAATAATACTATAGCAAAATATGGATGGCAACAGTTTAGAAGCACAAGTGGAAGTCATAATGACGAACCGATAAGGTTGTAATAAATTTACAGAATATCGCGCAAATTACAGATATGTGATTTCACAGGGAAAGTGCTGGCTTTATTGAGGGGTGAGATAATGGATCTGTATGAATTATTTCAAGCTGTGCTATATCCTATCGTAGTTTTCATCTTACTCATCATCCTTGTAAGATTGGTTGGTAAGAAAATGTTGGGGCAGCTGACGTTCTTCGACTTTGTTACGGGAATTACGCTTGGGAACATCGGAGGGGCTTTTGTTACATCAGAGGTAAAGGGTAACTATGTATTATTAAGCTCTGTCGTGTTTGCAGGAATGGCTTTAATTACGGGGTTTATTACATTGAAGAGTGTTACAGCTAGAAAGCTCATAGAAGGAGAGCCAATTATCGTTATCCAAAATGGCAAAATTCTCGAGCATAACATGAAATCTATCCGCTATAATCAAGATGATTTGGTCATGCAGCTCCGTGATAAAAATATCTTTGACATGACAGAAGTTGACCTGGCAATGATAGAGCCTCATGGAACACTTAGTGTAATCAAAAAAAATGCTAAACATGGGATATCCACAGAGCTCGTCCGAGATGGAAGGATTCAAGAATTGAATCTAAAACAATTAAACAAAACCCATGAGTGGTTATATAACGAGCTAATGAAACATGGAGTAAAGGATGTAAATGAGGTTTTTCTAGCGGCATTGAACAAGAACGGGAATATCTACATAGACACTAGGGATGATAAGATAGAGGATGTGTATAAAGTAAAAGATGATGACTCACTGATTGAATGATTCAGATAGACGTTTATACTCTTTACGTGCCTCAAACATGCGTTTCGAGACCTCTTGTTCAGTCATGGATAAGGCCTCAGCAATTTCCTTATAAGTAAAGTTCGTCATATATCGGAGTCCTAAGACTCTTTTGTTGATTGGTGATAATAATTCAAATATATTGAGTGTCGTAATAGACATATATCATGTACTCCTTTACTAAAGTCCGTGAATCAACTAAAAAATTCCGTATTAACTGCACTAGTAATTGTAGTACAGCAATAAGTATATGAAAATAATTGGAAAAAATCAATACACTTAAGAAAATCTTAAGATGTTTTACATATTCTACATTAACTGTCAATATTCTACAATCATTAATTTGGAACAAAAAAAGTATAAGATACGTCTATACTTATAGGTTTCGAATACAAACTGAGAAGAGGGAAACAATGACAACGCGAAATAGCCGAAGTACTGCACTTATTTTAGGATTTTGTATCGCACTCTTAGCATTTTTAAGCCTTTTTATCGGCGTGAAAGTTATCTTGGGTAATCAATTAGAAATCATCAACCTTGTTGCTTTTAGTGGATTTGCACTAATTATGGGAATTATAACCATGTTGTTATTTTTGTTTGCGTATAGTATAGCATTAAGTCTCTTTATAGGTGGTCTAATTATAGGTAATTATGTTATGTTTCAAAGCTTTGTGGATGGAATGACGGGTTGGGGAGATCTTGTCGGGATTATTTCACTATTTACTTGGGTTATTATCGGATTAGTGGCAGGAATAGTAGCGCAACTTGTCTATAGTTGGTACCGCAAGTTTAAGAAATAAAGAGAAGATAAAATAAGAAATAGAATAAAAATAAGAGGAAATAAAAAATCTAGGGGAGACATTAAAAGTCTCCCCTAGATTTTTTGATTACTTATTACTTATTCGCTAATTTCAGAAGGGCTTCATAACGAGAACTAAGCAGCTTTTCATGGCCTTCTTCTTCCTTTACCATTTGCTCGAAGACCTTTTTCAACAGTGGATCCTCCGCTTTTTCTGCTAGCATTTTGTAATGCTTTTGTGCTTTTCGCTCATCTTCAATGGCTTCTAGCAATCCGTCCAAAATCTCTTGCACTCACGTACACCCCTTCTATATTTAATGACGTAAAATTCTACTACTTATAATCTACTCTTTTAATGGTAACTGTGCAATTACTAAGGTGATGTCGTCAGTGATTTTTTCTAATTTGCTGAATGCAAGGAAATCATTGGATAAATGTTCAGCAATCAGATCAGGATTCTCTTTCGCGTGCGTTAAAAAGGCTTGTTTCATACGACTGTCATATAATTCTCCAGCGACAGATTGCTCGGGCATTCCATCAGTCGTGAACAAAAATGTCATACCAGGAGAAATGCTCCGCACATGCTCAGGGTAATTCATAATGATTTCGTCCAAAGCTGAAGAGATTGGCATACCTCCACAATTTAATTCTTCTATGCCAAGGTTTGCCGTAGTATGTTGAATCAGGAGTGGGGGATTTTGAAATCCAGCACTAGAGTATATGAACTCCTCGTTTTTCAAATCGAAGACTGCTAGTAGCATACATACGAAATAGTCCTCTGGATAGCCTTCCTTTAAATATTCCTGCACAAAATACTGTAATATTTCTTTGGGTGATAGGGTCTGACCTTCAAAATGTTTATGATCGAAATAGGATTGAATCGTCTCTTTTGCAAATAAAGAAAGCATCGCACTATCTAAGCCGTGTCCAGTCACATCACACACAAATACGACATACTGCTCAAAGAAATCATTAAGCATGCCATGATTTACTTTAAACACATCGTAGATATCTCCACCAATATCCTCTGCAGGGCGGTAGTATGCTGCGAATTGTATGGTTTCCGTTGTAGGGAGACTGTCAGGGAGTGAACGTTGATAGATACGGTATGCGTTCTTAATTTCTGTATTATATTTTGATTGAAGGCGATGCAGATGAGCAATGTATTTATTTCCGTGAATATAAAGGTTTCCAGCACTTTCTCGAATTGAAATCTCTAAAGGTGCTCTAATTAGATTCTTTTTTTGAAACATTAGTGTTTCTTGAAATGAAGAATTAGAGGATATCTTATCAAGAAGCTTTGCTAACTTTATATGATCCGCATCAATAATAACATTGTATATGGAAGAGATCCTACATGAGTCAAAATCATTCGATGTAAGCCCAAGAAAATCCTGCATCGCGAGATTCACAAAGAGTATGCGACCAGTACGATCGCATACTAAATAGAAATCCTCAGTTGTATTGACGATATTTTCAAAGATATCATGTAAATCTTTAGGGTGCCCCATAAGCCTCTCCTCGTGAAGTCGTATCTAGGTAATATATGACACAGCGAAAATCTAAACCGTGTTTATTTTAACATATTTTTTAAAAGATTTCATAGAAGATTTGCGCTATCGGGGCTAGTATGAATTACTTTCTAGCTACATGTAACATTCGTGACAAAGCCTTCTAAAATGATAGGCCCTGTTCTACCAGTAACAGAGTTAAATGGGGTAACTACAATTTGCGAATTTGGTGTAATAGAAGCGACAGTAGGTAGTTCTACCCTAGTTGACCAATTCGGTGGGGCCTGCGGAGTAGGGGATAATTGATTTCCAAACCCACCGATATCTGGGATGAAAATATCTCCAGTATAAATATCGTAATCCCCAAAAAACGATGGCTGCGGCAAAGTGGCCATAATATTAACGGCTTGCCCGCCCTGCGGTGCGAAGTTGATATATCCTACGCCGCCAGTTCCAAACGGTACGCGCCCTCTTGCATGTAAGGAGACACAACAAGGGAAAGCAACTAACCCAGGTACACATAACACATCCCCGGGATATATGATGTTAGGGTTGGTAATGTGCGGGTTATTGACTGCTAAGGCTTCCAATCGTACGCGGAACATTTGAGCAATCATATAAAATGTGTCGCCAGGTTTTACGGTATACCTTGCTAGAAATCCAGGTGGACAGCTTTGCGGAACTCTTGCTTGTTGTATATTCATAACATAAATACCTCCATATGATTTTACTAGATGAAATCAGGCTCAAACATATAGCCAAAAGTCATAGAATATCATATGAAATTTTATTGAAAATGCTAGTATCTAAGCGTTATCAAGAAAACGAAATACATCGCTATCATAGAATATAGGAGAGGGATGGAGGATATCACCTCCATTCCTCGTTTTATATAGCATATTAACGGAATTAAGAAAAGGAGTGTGCCATATACTATGAAACGGAATATATGTATCTCGTAAAGATGTAGATATAAAGAAAGATATCAATTCCACAATAGTAATAAAATGTTATAATAGGAAAAAGATATTTTTGCCAAATTGGAGAGGGAATATATGACAAAGAAAAAGATTATGATTATTATCAGCACTTTGTTTAGTATCTTGGTGCTAGCAGGGTGCAGTTGGTTTACAGGGGAAAAGGATTTACTAGACCCTAAAAAGCCAACAACTATCACTATTTGGCATTATTACAACGGCCAGATTAAGGACAAGTTCGACGCTTTGGTGGCAGAGTTTAATGAGACAATTGGTATGCAAAGAGGAATTGTTGTAGATGCGCAAAGTCATAGCGATGTGCAACAATTAGCCAATGCTGTGTTTGATGCTGCGAATAAAACACTTGGTGCACACCCGATGCCTGATATTTTTGCAGCCTATCCTGAAAATGCCTATAGAGTTAATCAAATTGTTGAGCTAGTAGAGTTAGAGTCATATTTTACAGAGACAGAACTACAGTCTTTTCGCCAGGATTTCTTAGAAGAAGGTCGATTTACTGAAGATGACAAGATTAAGATCATACCAATAGCAAAATCAACGGAAAATCTTTATTTAAATAAGACGGATTGGGAAGTCTTCGCCAATGCAACAGGGGCTAATCTCAATGATTTGCGCACCTGGGAAGGGATCGTTGCAACAGCGCAGAGATACTATGAGTATTCTGGGAAAGGGTTTATGGGTATTGATGCGACTGCCAATTATATGCTATTAACAGCAATACAATTGAGCAATATAAATGATGACAAGAACTTCTATAACAGTAAGACGAATACAATAAACTTTAATCAAGTAGTTGCGAAGACCATATGGGACCACTATTACATACCATACATAGAAGGCTATTTTGTAAAAACAGGTCGATTTAGTTCCGATGATGCTCGCACGGGGACAGTATTAGCTTATACAGGTTCATCTGCTGGTGCGGCGTACTTTCCTAAGGAAATCACAATTAGTCAACAAGAGATTCATCCAGTGGACTCCTTAGTATTGCCCTATCCGCATTTTCAGTCAGGCATTCCCTATGCAATTCAACAGGGGGCAGGTATGTGTATAACCAAAAGTGATAAGGCCCACGAATATGCGGCAGCACTGTTTTTAAAGTGGTTCACAGAGCCGGAGCAGAACGTTGAATTTGCAGTAACCACTGCATATTTTCCTGTGAAAAATGATGCTTTAAAAGAAGAAGTAATATTACGTGCGCTAGAGGGAACAGAAGTGGCAAATGAAGCGATAAAAGGATCAATTAATACAACGATGAAGATGCTTGACACCCACACTTTTTTCTCAAATAAGCCGTTTGAAGGAAGTTATGAAATACGCGTGTTGCTAGAAAACCACTTAAATCAGCGAATTAAAAATGACCTTGAAGCACTACAGAAAAGAGAACAAAAGGGTGAAGACCGTAAACTTATCATTAATTCCCTAAGCTCAGAAGAACAGTTTCAAAGTTGGTACAAACAATTCATGATGGAAGCAAATTCAATCTTCACAAGGTAGAGAGAAGGGCAGTGGATTTATGAAAAACAAAATAAAGGATAAAAAATCCATTGTCTTTAAATTAACAGCATTTGTAATCCTATTAATTGTCATTCAAGCTGTCCTGCTAACTATTACCATGATAGTTGCTGGTGTATTGAGCCAGGCTAAAGAGAACGCGTATCAGGCATTCTATGAGAAAGTAAGCAACCGCAAGAACATCATACAAGAAGAAATGAAAAATAGATGGACAAATATGGACCCTTTTGTGTCCAAAATCTCTCGGGTTTTGTCAAACAATACGGATACACAATCATTTTTTGATGAAGCGATTCAAGATGTGATCGCTATGTTAAGGGCTACAGAGGTAACGGGGGCTTTCATTATATTGGAAGAAGACGAGCGTGAGGAGAATGGCAAGGCGGCTATTTATGTTAGGGACTACGACCCGTTACTGAATGACATTAGTAATTCAGATTTGTATTTAGTAGCCGGGCCCTCCGAGCTAGCAAAGAAACTACGAATTCCTCTAGACCAAATGTGGGGTTACAATTTAAAGCTAGATGAAAGTAATCGAATCTTTTATGACAATCCATATACTAATGCATCATTGACCTTTCAAACGCAGCTATTGGGGTATTTGAGTCCACCATTTCAGATGTCAGAGGACGATTTGCCGATTATAACATATACAATGCCGTTGTTCGATGCCGAAAAAAGGTTGCGAGGTGTAATTGGTGTTGAAGTGTCTGTCAATTATGTAACCCAGTTTCTGCCCGCAACCGAGATACTATCAAAGGACTCCTTGGGTTATATGATTGGCTTTCAAGGTGACCAAAGTACTGATATTCATCCGATTGTTATGACAGGTGCTTTACAAAAACGAATGATACGAAATAGTGAACCACTAATTTTCCATAACGTAGATGAAGAACGCGATATCTATAGTATAGAGAACCACAAGAGTGGCCAGCCAATATTTGCCTGTGTCAAAGCGATAGAGTTATATCATTACAATACGCCTTTTGAGGGTGAAAAGTGGTATTTAATTGGGATGATAACGGAGAGCCATTTACTTAACTATGTTGTCAAAATCCAACGTATCCTTTGGGTATCTTTACTCGTATCCATTGTAATTGGGGCATTTAGTGGTTACATTGTCAGCTATTATTTCACAAAGCCGATTATACAGTTAGCAAAGCAAGTTCGCGAAGGTGATAAAGAAACAGCACTATCTTTTCAGCCTACAGGCTTTACGGAGGTTGATGAATTAGCAACTGCAATAGTATCGGCGAATAATGCACTATTAGAGTCCACAATTAAGATGTCCAGAATCATAGACCTTGTGGAAGTTCCGATTGGAGCCTTTGAATGTCGAGATGAATCGAACCATGTATTTGTTACGGATCAGCTTCAACAGGTCCTTTCCATTGACAATAAAAAAATGAGTAGGCTAGTACAGCATAAGGAATTATTTAAGAATATGATAGAAGATATTTTTCGTCATCCAGAGCCGGATGAAGAAGGAGTCTATAATATCAATGGATACAAATGGGTGCGAATCAAAACGGTTTCTTACGAAACAAGTATTCTGGGAGTAGTCATTGATGTAACAGAGGAGATATTGCAGAAGAAAGTAATAAAGCAGGACCGCGACCATGACCCGCTTACCAATATATTGAATCGTAGGGCAGCACAGCAAGGTATAGAAGAGCTTATGAAGATGGGTTCCGAGCTTAATACAGCTGCATTATTAATGTTTGATTTAGACAACTTGAAAATAATTAATGATACGTTTGGTCATAAGTGGGGAGATATATATATTAAGGAAGCAGCGCGACAATTAACCCTAATTGCAGACGGGCGAAAGATTGTAGGTAGGCGCTCAGGGGATGAATTTGTTCTGTTCTTACATGGCTACCCAAGTAGAGATGCTATTGAAGAAGTGATAGCGCAATTGTATCGCAATCTAGAACAAGAGCCGATAGAATATCCGAATGGAGAAAAGAAGGCTATATCAATTTCCGCTGGTTTAGTGTGGATTGAAAACTGGGAAATATCCTATGATGAACTGTTACAACAGGCAGACGAAATGCTATATGAAGCAAAGGAACAGGCAAAGGGTACATGTAAATACTGAAGATAGATGAATAAAAGTAGGCCGCCATTGATTGGCGGCTTTAAATATGAACAAAACGGGTTGTCCAGGGTAAATTCTGTAGGGTATGTGCTATACACTATAAAAAGATAAATAGATGTTTGATAGGAAGCTAAATTACCCTTGTTTCATACTCTATAGTAGGAGTTGCTATCCTAAGCAAGATAGGGAGAAATGGAGGTGTAGTTATGGGGAAACCTTATTTAGGCATCTTAATTGGTAATCGTGATAGGAATGCAATTTTAAATGGTGAAGGCTATGAAAAGGTTGACCTGTATCTTGATGCTGCTAAGAAATATGGACTACAGATATGTTTCTTCCGATTCAACGATATCGATATGAAGTCTAATGTTGTAATTGCCAAATTCCCTAAGGGTCATAATACGTGGACAACAAGAAAGATTTCAGTTCCTAAAGTCATTCATAATAGAGCTGTTTATGGTACTCGGCAACAAAATCAAATAGTAAAGCTACGCAAAAGAGGATTCGTCTTATTTAATGGTTGGAACACGTATAGTAAGCTTAAAATTCACCAGTTGCTCGAGAAGCATAGATCGCTAAAAGCATACTCGCCTATCACTCGATTATTTACGAAAAGAAACCTCAATTACTTTTGTCGCTTTTCATCTTTTTTCTTGAAACCTGACCGCGGAGCAGTTGGCAAAGGAATAGTCAAATTGTCAAAAGTGGAAGCTAACCTTTGGAGAATTACCCATCAGAACAAAAATAGGAAGCTAATTTTTGAAAAGACAAAAGAAGAACTATTTGATTTTTTAGTTCGATATACCAAAGGTTCTAGATGTATATTACAACAGACAATCGTATTGCAAACCTATAACAAAAGGCCATTTGACATCCGTGTTTCCGTTCAGAAAAATTTCGAGGGAAAATGGCAAGTAACTGGCATGGTGGCAAAGGTAGCAGGGAAAGGTCATTACTTAAGCAACGTTTTTCAGGGTGGCACCGTTAAGAGACTAGATGAAATATATTGGAATAGCTCATATTTAAGAATAAAGAATAAAATCTCCACAGTTGCTTTACAAATTATTAGGTATCTTGAAAAGAACTTATCAAATCTATCGGATGTTGGATTTGATTTCGGAGTGGATGATGAAGAGCGAATCTACTTTATTGAAATGAATAGTCGAGACCAACGCTATAGTTTTCTTCTAGCGGGGATGGAACAGACCTTTCAAGAGACGTACGAGAATCCAATAGCTTATGGGAAATATCTTATTTCTCAAAATCTTTAATCCATTGATTCACAAGCATAGGGAGGAGGCTTTTACGATTAATCAGAAATTTTTTCAGAAGGCTTTTTTCATGACTAGTCAACAGGGTATCAGGAGTATCCTCAATGATTTTACTAACGTGGTCATTGGGGATTTTTTGTAGCATGTTGGCGTATTTGCGTAATAAACTTTTGTGCTTTAGAAGGTACGTAGGAAGACCATTAAGATAGCGATTGTTGTACTTCGCGACGCGATTCCAATAGGTACTCGTAGCAGCTCTTTTTTTCCATGCGATTGCACCTAACAGGCTTAATCCATGGTCGATAAGGTAGAAGTTGAATATATTGGTAGCGTTTAAACTACTCGAACGATCATCCAATGCTTTACGATATAAGATAATATTACGGTTGTTACGGTCAATGTTGAGAATCCAAATATCAAAAACAAACATTTTAACTAGGCGTTCTGGTTTATAGATATGATTGAAAATGTTTTTAGAGTTAAATTGACTATATAGGTTTGTCCAGTTCAGTAGTCGGTTAGCAGAATGCTTGATGGAAACAGTACCTAATTGTTCATTAATCGTCTGCAGTTCTACGGTAGCAACAGGGAGCTTTGCTAAATTTGCTAATTTGTAAGCAATGTATTCATTGGCAGATAACGGACCACTATATTTCTTACTCTTAGCAGTGGGGAACTTGAAGTAACCCCGCTTATTCGTTGGATCTACATGAGAGACATACCATACGGTGCCAACGCTCTCCTTGCTAGCTACAACGTTCTCGAATTTCCATTTACCTGCCATTAAGATGCCCCCATTCGAAATACTATATAGTATTCAGCAATAGCTGAATACGGGAGCATTCGGACTCAAAAAACAAAGACCTTTGCCAAATTAGCAGAGGTCTTGTGCTTTAGTAGTTATTGTTTATAAAATGTCCTTAAGACTCTATTCCATGAACAACAGGATCATTCGCTTCGTCTATTACCTCATCCGACACCTGCGAATAGACAAGGGTCGCGACTACGGTATCTAAGTCAGCTAGAATTTCAATATCCCTATTTGCTGCGATATTTAAATCTGCTAATGTAATCGTATCTTTTTCTAATAACATAGCAGCATCAAATTCAACAGTCTCTGGCATATAGCGAGGATACATCTCAATTTCTACATCGTGAGTCTGAACCTGTAGGATTTTGCCTCCCTGCTCTACAGCATCACGGTGAAGAATATGTATGTTACTTACAAGCTTCACCTTCTCATTTTCATCTAAAGGCTGAAGATCTACGTGTAGATATTGGCCACGCAAGCTATTTTTTTGGAATTGCTTAATAATTGCAAAGGAAATTTCATTGTTAAAATTAACTTCGACTTTTCTGCTTGTTCCATACGTACTTAATAGCTTTGCCAAATCAGCCTCGTTCACATAGAAGGGTTGCGACTGATTACCTTTGCTATACATTACCCCAGGAACATGCCCATCCCTAAGGGCTGCTCTTGCGTTAGAATACGGCTTTGACTTTCTATCGAATAGCTGTAATTTTGGGTTTTCCATAATACCAAACCTCCAAAAGTTAGAATATCCTTTTCATTCCTTTCCCTAGTCTCGCCCATTTCCTTGATATTTACACAAATTTCATATAAACAATTTTAAAAACAGAAACATTGTGTACTGCCGCTTAAAAACTTTTTATTAATCCCATCAGTTAAGATTTAGGGTATGATAATGAAAACGTTATAACGGAGGGCACCTATGCAAATCACAATTATTACAGTTGGGAAATTAAAAGAGAAGTACTTGCAAATGGGAATCGATGAATATGCGAAGCGGCTATCCAGTTATGCCAAGCTTCAGATTATAGAATTACCAGACGAGAAGGCTCCTGAGAACTTAAGTGAGGCAGGGGAAATTCAAGTTAAAGATAAAGAGGGGCTGAGGATTCTAAGCAATATTAAACCAGATAGCTATTGCATTGCTCTAGCAATTGAAGGGAAGCAGCAATCCTCAGAGCAGCTGGCTGAATCCATGGACAAGCTAGCAACCTATGGCAAAAGCCATATCACCTTTGTCATTGGTGGGAGTTTGGGATTAAGTCAAGAAGTACTGAAAAGAGCTGATGAGAAACTATCATTCTCGAAAATGACATTTCCACACCAGCTCATGCGGTTGATATTGTTGGAGCAGGTGTATCGGGCGTTTAGGATCATAAAGGGTGAACCTTACCATAAATGATTACGGTTTTAAGAAAATTTAGCATTTTCAATACATAGAGGTGGTGAGATGAAGGCGAGCAATCGAACAAAGGAAGTTCATATCTTTCTCATTTATGTTAAAGAAAAATAGTGTAAATGGTCTGAGTTTTCATAATAGAGCAGGGATATTAGTTAATTATATAATAAGGGATAGTAGCATATATACAGAAAACCATAAAAGAGATGCTTTTCAAAATAGAAGGGGGAATTTCAATGGAGAATAGGAGAAAGGTTGTTTTGTATATAGCTCAAAGTCTTGATGGTTTTATTGCAAGGGGAGATAATGATATCAGTTGGTTATCCATTGTTGAACGCGATAATGAGGATTATGGATATAATACTTTTATTAAGACAGTCGATACTGTATTCATGGGAAGAAAAACGTATGAGAAAGTATTATCCTTTGGTATCGAATTTCCACACAAAGGGAGAACTTGCTACGTGCTTTCAAAAACACTTCAGGGAACCGATGAAAATGTCCAGTTTTTCAGTGGCAACATTGGCGATTTAATAACTAAGATTAAAGAACAAAAAGGCAAGGACATTTTTATTGATGGGGGTTCTGAAGCAGTAAGGGAGTTTAGAGATAACGATTTGATTGACGAGTATGTAATCTCAATCATCCCAATCTTACTGGGCAAGGGAGTACGGTTATTTAGAGAAACACATACAGAAAATAATCTGAAATTAATAGAAAGTAAAGTTTTTGATTCTGGCTTGGTACAATTAAAATATGCTAGAGTGAAATAGTAGAATAGTGACAAAAAGGAGTCATTGGGGACACTTATCCTTGCAGTGTTGTTCCAGCGTATAAATGAAAAATAATAATATAACTATGAAACAAAAGCCATATTCTATGACCATAGAATGTGGCTTTTGCGATGGTTTCTTACCCTATTGACAGCATCAGATAGATGTGGCATATTTGTCATAGACTAGTTGGTCTAGACTGTATGGTCTATAAAAATGATAGAGGAGGCCAATAAAAGTTGAAAGAGAAGTTTTTTGAAAGAAAAGCAGAATTGCTGGAGGCAGCATTAGATGAATTTATAACAAAAAACTATGAAGATGCTTCGCTCAATAACATTATAAAGAATGCAGAGATTAGTAAAGGCACTTTTTACTACCACTTTAAGGATAAACAGGCACTTTACCTATTTTTATTAGAGTCTTCTGCAAAAACCAAATGGGAATTTGTAAGTAATAGGATCGATGGATATACAGAAGCATATGAGGGAAAGGGCATTTTTGAAAAATTTAAGATGCAAGCGAGAATTGGTGCAGAGTTTGCCGTTGCTTTTCCACAGTTTTATAGGTTAAGTAAGATGTTTACGAAAGAAAAGGGTAACAAAATATACGAAATTGCAAAGAGTATCTTAGGAAGTGAAACGGAAAAGTTGCTTGAAGAAATGATAGACAAAGCCATAGAAAATGGGGACTTTAAAAAGGAATTTTCTAAGGAATTTCTTGTAACAACTATAAGTTACCTGTTTATCCATTTTGATGAGATTTTTTATAGACCAGAGGATTTTGAACCTGAAAAAATGATAGAAAATCTTGATTGTTTTGTGGACTTTATGAAAGGCGGATTAGGTAAATAGAGAGCTTATCCAAATATAAGATGGGAGTGAAAACTATGGGGAATGGCCAATTCAGACGTTATGACAAACTGTTGGCTTTAACTTTTACAGTACTTACATTATTATTTTTTGTTTTGGCATTCACGAATAAGAGCTTTTTTGATTGGGCTTATGAACGCCACCAAAATCAATTAAGCTGGTATTTGAGACCACTGTTCCTTGTACCCTTTTGTTATTTTGCATATAAAAGAAGTTGGGCTGGTATTTTTGGAACGGTTTTTTTTCTTTTGACGAGTATGTTCTGGTTTCCAAAGCCGGAAGTTGTAAGTGACCAAGCAAAACAATTCTTGGAAATGGAAATGGAATATTTAAGCGGTGATTGGGGAGGAGCAAAAATACTGATGTCACTTCTTGTACCCGTTTCGTTTACCGCACTAGGCATAGCATTCTGGAAGCGCAGCTTATGGTTTGGATTATCCGTTGTTGTCTTTATGGCTGTAGCTAAAATGATTTGGAGTGTAGCCTTTGGAGGCGAAGCAGGAAAGTCCATCTTTATTCCTGCAATCATAGGTCTAGTAATTTGTGTTGGTTTAATTTATCTGGGATTTAGGAAGCTTGAAAAAAAGAATAAATGATATGATTGATGATTTGATGTTGGGAAACAAAAATATCTATAGGAGCACTGATGACCTTGATTTCCAAGGAGATTAGGGCTCTTTATTCATATTGAGTCGATGGGGGCGGTTCTCAATTATTTTGTTAATATAAAACCGCAGTTACACGATATAGGGACTCTCTCATAATTAACTGCTGTTTTTTTGTTGACCTGACTATAACTTCATACTTTATCATGAAGATAAAGGAGTGATGGTATTATGGATCAAAAGGAAAAATTAATTCGAAAGTATCAACAAATTTTAGAAGGAACTAAAGAGGAAATATTTCCATTGTTATGTCCTGTTCGTGAGAAGGAATGGTTGCAGGATTGGGAGTATAAGATGATTTATTCGGAAAGTGGGTTTGCAGAGAAAGGATGTATATTTGAGACAAATAACAACTATGGTAGCTTTCAATGGGTTGTAACTGAACATGATAAAGATAATCATAAGCTGCAATTTATTAAAGTAAGGGCGAATGATATATATGTAATCATAGATATTGACTTAACGGAGAAAGGTGAAAAGTTGACCCTAGGTAATATTCAATATACTTTTATACCATTAGGTAATGAAGCAGCCGAGATTATGTATAGAGAAAATACAGAAGAAGCATTTAATAAACATATGGAAAAATGGGAAGATTCACTAAATTACTATTTAAAGCATGCTAAAATGTTATTGTAACAATAAATAGTAAAGAAGGATTATACATGTATAAAATTGGGGATTTAGTAAGAAAGTTTAATTTATCAAGGAGTGCGATACTATATTACGATAAATTGGGCTTATTAAAGCCGATGGAGAGGAAATATAATAATTACCGATTGTATGGGCAAAAAGAAGTATTGAAACTAGAAAAAATTTTATTGTACAGAGAGTCAGGAATCTCATTGAGTGATATACAGAAGCTATTGGATGCTGAAAACAATAGTAACACAGGCATACTCGTGGAGCGTCTTAATAAGATACAAATGGAAATTAAGAATCTAAAAACTCAAGAGAAACTAGTACTGGATGTTTTAAAAGAAGAAGTCATTATGGGTAAAAGCATCTTCTCCACAAGTAAAACATGGACGGAAATGCTTATAAAGCTAGGGTATGAAGAAAAGGATTGGCTGAATTGGCATCGAGAATTTGAGTGGGATAATCCTGAGCAGCATAATAAATTTCTTAGAAGTTTAAATATGAAAGATGACGAAATTGATCATTTACTTGTATTGATTAGGGAAGATACAGATTAATTTTTTTTGAGAAGATATGAATGAATTTACATATTGGGCAATACTCATGAAACCGTTGTTACATGTTACACCGATACACCGAACCGTATTGTTGTAAATGAGGTTTCTATAGTATCTAATGCAAGTTGATTTTTCGCATAGTAAGAATATGCTTGCAATTTTTTCTCGTCAGTCTTCTCGATATCCTAAATCACTTAAGGTTAAATCTTTATATGCTTCTCCAATTCGGTACGAAGTAATTCTTTCGTTACCACTCGCTCCTTAAATAATACCTCTATTGAGCCAGGATATAGACCATTTAGTAATGGTAATTGGCTTGACGTGAAACAACTCCGCAATTTCCTTAATAGGAATTGGCAATTCTTTTTCAGTGTGAATCCATAGTACCAATGCTTCCATCAATGGTGGTACATCTGAATATTCGGGGGGAATATATTCTGGCTGTCTGGTTTTATTATCATATACAGCAAATAATACACCAGGAGGCATGGATCCCCTATAGTTACTTTTTGCAGACTTTCTACCAGTACCATGCTTTACAATAATCGAGTGGAGCTGTTTTATAAAATCCTCCGTTATAGAGTTTTATTTTGTTTTTCTTGCGATAAGAAAGAGATCGCAATAATTTCTTACTCTTCTACAACAGGTATTCTTAAGTCGTCTTTTTTCTGTTTAACTACACGAGCAACTTGTTCTAAATCAAGAGTATTTCCTTCTATACGTGTAGAATAATGAGTGGCTTTTAGTTTTACTTGTTCTCGTAGATCGTTTCTATATGTGGGGTATAGGCATTAATTCGATTATAGCTCGGGAGCGCTCAATTGACATTAGGTCTTTTACAATTGATTGGGAATAACCAAATTTAGGCAGGTACAAAAAATCCACCATCATATTTAATTCAAATTATAATTTAATTATACACTATTATACGCTAATTGGCATTTATAGCATGCAATTCATACGCTATTCATACGCTAATTTAAAAATTGAACTGCGATATAGAAAGGGCAGCTATCCTCGGGGCAGCTTGCCGAATCCATGGACAAGCTAGCAACCTATGGCGAAAGCCACATTACCTTTGTGATTGGTGGGAGTTAGGGTTAAGTCAAGAAGTACTGAAAAGAGCTGATGAAAAGCTATCATTATCGAAGATGACATTTCCACATCGCTCATGCGGTTAATTCTGTTGGAGCAGATATACAATAAGGCGCTTAGGATTAATACAGGTGCGTCGTATCATAAGTAAGCACAAAGTCATTGTTTTTAAGAGAAGCATCAAAGAACAACTGAATTTCTTTAATGCTCACTGCTGGGAGTTTACTAAATTGATTCATTAAGTGTGTTTCTACAGTGTTGGGCGGGATACACACGCATCATTCAAAATAAGCGAAACCGTATGAGCTTTCGTGTACAAACGTGAACGTTTTGTGACAGGATTTGCAAAAGTGGTTTCAAAACAACGAATGCTATGGGACAGGCTGAGCAGCGGGGTGGGTGGTATATTATACATAGAATATTAATATATAAGCGATGCTACTTATAGTCTGTCGATTACCATGGAAGATACTTATAGTCTGTATATATATAGTGTTCTTTTCTGTCCATATTTGTATAAGGGTGTAATAATAATGAGTATATTGGGAAATTTTGGCGAAACGGTTAAAGAACATAGGAATCAATTAGGCCTGTCGCAAGAACGCTTAGCGGAACTTTGCAATCTTCATAGAACATATATAGGCGCGGTTGAACGTGGCGAAAGGAATGTATCGTTAAAAAACATTGTGAGGATTGCCAGTGCTCTAGGAATAACTTCATCTGAGTTGTTATATAACATTGAAGGATGTGCTGAAATTGACCAGAGTAAGAATTACTAGTGAAAAAGCTTACTTAATGGGGCTTATTGTAGGCGGCGGAGTATTTAGAAATAATAACCAAATGGTAATCAATTTACCCTATAGATTGTGGGGAAGGGCAAAAATTAATCCAGCAAGAGCAGGTCAGTTAGCAAGTGATATCTTAAATAGAGTGAGACCGCTATTTGAAAGAACTTATAATATGCCGGTTACATTCTTACTTGAACCTGAGTGGCAAATTAGAAGTACTACGCCTCTCTCAAACGAACTTATAACTGACATGAATGCTTTTGGGATTATTCCAAACGGGAAAATAATCGAAACCGGCGACCTTACAACCTTAAGGACATTTTTGAATGCGGAGTTGTTTAAGAGAAATTTTATTGCTGGAATTGCCGATAGTATTGGAAGTCTTAATCCAAACCACAGACGGTTTGATTCTAACTTTCAAATAATTTCTTTTGAGTTTGCCGCTAAAAATAATTATAGACTTGTCTTTGATGTGTGCCAGGTACTACAAGAAGTGAATTGTTATACCGACCAATTACTTTGGAATCATCCGAATTTACATAGTTCGTCAAATCCCTATTATAAACCATGGAAAAAGGGTTACAAGGTTAGGGTGCTCATTGATTCCTATGTCGCGGCAGGTTCGTTTTTATTTCAAGCAAAGGCAGAAGCAGCAAATGAAAATTTAGCCACTCAAAATACAAATCATAACGCATTAAGGTGTGATGAAAAGGGTATTGATGAACATTCGATAAAAACAATTCATGAAGGCGAATCCTCTATGTGGATACCAGAAGAAATTAGGGGGTTACATTTTCTTCACAACAAGCACATATGTGCTGTATTGGGCTGTCAATACGCACCAATTCGTGAATTGGAACAGTTTGTTCGGAGAGCTGAGTATTGGATTAATCCATTCCCTATATATGTAAGAGATACATTGCAATATGTGCAAGAAAAAATTAACGGATCTGATGTTATGAGAAATAGAACTTATTCTTCCCAACCTTTCTCAGTGCGTCAACTTATACAATGTAGTGAAGAAGGACAAAAACTAATTTGGGGTAATTGCGAGGAATCGGGTTACCCTATTACACAGATTCTCCAAGGATTAGTTTGGCTGATTCAGAGAACAAATGGAGACACCAACAAGACTAGAATAACGGGGAATTATTTGGATTATTTGCATCAAGAACTGGATGCAGGTTTGCCGAATCTTGTAAATATATTAATAGAACGGCCAGACAAACTAACACCTATTCTTATTCGGAACGGTAGCTTTGCAGTAATTATAGGTCCAAATAATCCGCGAGTTTATAGAAATCTAATTACACGGCATGATAACCTACGAATTTCCGTTCGTGAAATACAGGAAGGTGATTTAGATTAGTAACGAAAAAAAGTATTACGCCGAAATTCTGAACAATCTTAAAGAGGAGTTTATTGCGATTTTTCAGAGTGAAGGATTGCCTTATCTAGTGTTGGGGGATATAGATACACTTTTGTCAGTCGGCATTATAAAGGTATCGACTGAATCGGGAGTTTATTATGATGAAATAAGGTATTATGCAGAGAGTCTTGGGCAGTTAAAAATTGATTTGTTTTTAATTATCATAAATCCAGAGAATAAGAAATTTGAGATTGTTATTGGCGAAGTAAAAGATATATCTTCCTTAGGATTAAAAGAGTACTCTCAATTAATCGGTTATTGTCTTAGTAGTTACTCCGGTTATGGGTTGTTAATAAATGTTAATGGGGGTGCAAGTAAGAATTTAACTGACTTATTAGCACTAGATGAAGATTTATCAATTGTGAGGAGATTAACCCAAGCGGGCGAATTAATAGAACATCAATTCGGAGTTTTCAAATGGAACTCAAAAAATAGTCAAGCCGAATCACTTCAATTGGGCAGAATATATTCATTACCTGCAATGATAATTGAGCTATGTGACAAAATAAAGACAGGAACATAAGTTCTATTTTTCTGTTGTCATATATAAAGTTATTTGTTAAAATTACTTCAATGAGAGTTATAAAGGATGTGCAAACAATGTTCAAATTGGTTTCATTGTTTAGTGGATGTGGGGGAATGGACTTAGGTTTCCATCAGTATGGATATAATATTGTTTTTGCTAACGATATTGATAATGACGCAGTAAAGACCTATAGAAAAAATCTTGGTGATATAGTTCAGAAAGACATCAAAGAAATTCATGAAGACGAGATACCTGACTGCGATGTGTTAACAGCAGGTTTTCCTTGTCAACCTTTTTCAAGCGCAGGTAACAGAAAAGGAGTGGCAGATGAAAGAGGCACATTATTTCATGAATGTATAAGAATTATCAAAAAGAAGAAGCCGCAGGCTGTGGTATTTGAAAATGTTAGGGGTATCTTATCTATAAAGAATGATGATGGAAATAAATTGATACATAGCATTGAACGAATGATGGATGATGTAGGGTATTATGTTGAATATAAATTGGTTAAAGCAAGTGATTACGGAGTGCCGCAAAATAGGTATAGGGTTCTTATTGTTGGTTTAAGAAAAGACCTAAATAAAAGGTTTGTATTCCCTAAGCCCATCAAATCGGACAAGCTAACTCTTAGGCATACACTGAACAATCTTAAGCCAGATATTCCGAATAGCGAGCATTGGAAACTTTCCCCTCAATCACAGGAGATAGTGCCATACATTAAAGAAGGCGGTTCATGGAAAGATATCCCTTATGATAAGTTGCCTGAAAGAATGAAAAAAATTCGTGATAATATTAAAAAGTACAAATCTCCCAATTTTTATCGTAGATATAGTTGGGATGAAATTTGTGGAACAATAACTGCCGCTGCAACACCTGAAAACTGTGGGATACTACATCCAACTGAGGATAGAAGATATACTGTAAGAGAGATTGCACGCATTCAATCATTTCCTGACGATTTCGTATTTGAAGCAGGTTCTATCGCTGGAATGTATAAAATCATTGGTAATGCAGTACCCCCAAGGCTTGCTTACGCAATTGCTGGGCAAATCTCGGAGATTCTCGAAGGAAAAGTTAATGTTGAGGAAGAATTTGCAGAACAATTAGCTATACTTTAATATGGGAGCCTAATTACTAAACAATGTAGTTAGGCTCTTTTGTTTAATGTAAAGTCGCTAGAGTTAAGCTACTGAAATTAAGTATTCCAATAAGTATTAATGTTAAATGGTAATATAAATTTTATGTTGAAATATCTGCTCGTGCTTAGATACAGTGAGGTGAACCATATCACAAGTGACGGCGGTTTTTTGATGGGAGTATTGAAATACAGGAATATAAAAGGATTTACATATCTGTGTATTTATATTCATCTATGTGAAGCAAGGTCAAGCTAGGCTTAGGAACGTCTTGAATGCGAGATGTCTTACGAATTTTTTATAGTAATTATACTTTTATTTACTAGAGATGAGGTAAGGTGAGAAAAGTGAGTAGTTCTATAATAAAAAAAGAACAAGTAAAAGGGGCAGTTAAATCATTTGGAAAATTCATACACAATATTGCCTATCACAAAAATGGTAAATCGGTGTTGAAACCAATTGATGCAATAAAGAAATATTATGAAGACAATAAGTTGGACTACGATTATTACTACGATTTTGAAACTTTAGATAGAGTATTGTGGATAAATGCAGCATTTCTATGTATTTCGAAGATTACTAATCATAAAGAGGTCTATTTGGATTATTTCGGTGACAATATTAAACTCAAGAGTTTAGAACCTATATATAAAGACCAGATGAATGGCTATACAGATAAGGAGAAGTTAATATTACTTCGAAATAGTTTTTGTCACAATCATTATGATATTACTGACTCTTGTGGGATCAGAATAAAACGTGATTCTCGGTATGGGAGTATAAAACTAAATTTCACTATTAAAGAATTGTACTCATTGATAATGGATCTTGATACCAATCTGTTTTACTTACGATTTACGCCGTGGATAGATAAGGACAAAGTTCAAAATTATAAAGTAAATAGCTCCGATGACGCACTAGATTATTGCATTATTCTTCTAGAGAAAAACTCAGATGAAGTTCAAAATGAGGAAGTAACATATATAAAGAAACTAATACAACTGAATGCACATGAATTTAAAGAAGGATTAGTAAGCAAAATAGAAAATGAGACATCTCAGAATATTATAAATGACAAAATATTGGATTATCTTAATAAATACATGGAGAGAGTATACAAGGACTTAGTAGTATTTCAGAATATGTATGATTCGCTGTTTGTTTTTGTCGATACTATGAGATTCTTCATTATATTTTGTAGGCAAAACATGTTGGAATATGACTATCACATGCTTCAAGATAATTATACTCGCTTTTATTTTCTAACTACTAGGATAGATCAATATCCAGCATCAACTTATATGCAAATGTATGAGCCAAATGTTGGAGAGGAATATGAGAATATGATGTCAACAGACTTTAAATACGTTGAGGATCCACGTAACAGAACTATACAAAAGATTAAGTTATATGACGAGCTCATGTTATCAGCTAAGTATTACTTGGTGTTCATATTTCTTCCTCTGCTTCAAGAGAATTCATTGTATTTTCCTTATGACAAGTTGGAGATTATGGATGAGTTCAAAAACAAGGATGAGGAAGATATAAAAAGACATCTAAGAAACTCATCTCAACATCATAATTTTATGATCAAAGATGATGAAATTCATATATTCGATTACAACCAGAGAAGCATGAAAAAAACATTCAGTGCTGTATTGAAGTACAATGATTTTTTCAATGCAGTAGAATCAGCATACTTTCACATCCCATTTGAAATGCCTTTTTATAGGTTTTCATAGATTTAGAAACACTATAAAAACATCGTCTAACATTTCAATCCCCAACATGCCCCGTTTTATACATAACGGAGTTTTTATTATACAGTAAAATAATGTTAAAAATTCAAGGGGACGGTTCAGATGATTTGTATGTTTTGCCACCGCCGATATAACGATAGGTGAGCCAAATCATAAATAACGGTAAAACAATATATTAATAACGGTAAAATTGGAAGTATTGTAGTATATAATAATAAATAAAAGAATATGGTGGGTGGTATTAGTGGAATATCAGTACATAGATATTATAAAAGATAACCGAGTGAATTGTTTTTCTGTTTTAAGGAAAATGAATGTACGAGAATTTTTAAATTATATCGAAGTAGCTTACTCTAACCGTGGGGGGATAGAGGGACAAAGGGCACCACTAAAAACTAAAACAGCTATGAGCATCCGAAAGAGGATGATTGAAGATTTAAAGAAAGGTGCTGTTTTACCGCCTGTAGTATTAGGTATTATTATTAGTGAAGAGATAATGGAAAACTTAGATATTGATAGTGAAAGTGAGTTCCTTAAAGTGATAAAAAATGCTAGCCCAGATGAAATTGCTATTATAGATGGTATGCAGAGAACAACAGGGTTACTAGAATCAATTGAAGAGATTTCAAAAGAAACTAAAATTAGAGTGGAATACTGGATAGCAACAAATATGAACAGTTTAATTTACAGGATGTTAGTATTAAATACTGGACAAATCCCATGGAATTTGAGGAAGCAACTAGAAGTTGTATTTGACCAGTTAATTTCTAAGTTTAGTACCAGAATTCCATCTATGACGTTATTGAAAGCTGATGATAATAATTATAGAAAAGAAGCAGGGCAGTATCAAGCACATGAATTTGTTGAGTTATTCATACTCTTTGGAACGAGAAAACATAAGGTTGAAATTCAAGATCAGTTAGCGGAAGAGTTTGCAAAGCTTGATTTAATTGAAGCTAGTTCGAATAATGATTTTTTAATGTATTTCTTTGGAGTTGCTGATTTATTGGTAAAGTTAGACATTACCTTTTCAAAAGTAACAAAAATTGAAAATGAGAATTTGCTGAAATTTAAAAATGGAAAGGATATCTTTAAGTCTCATCCTGCTAGAGTAGGTTTTGTGGCAGCTTGTTCTAGATATATTTTTGGTAAGCCTGGGATTGAAAGAGAATTAATAAGACAGCATGATAAGTTCAAAGTGCTAAATAGAGATGTTAATTTACTCATAAAAAAACTTGAAAATTCGAGTATAGAAGAACTTAAATTATTTATGGAAATAGAAGAGTTGGATGAGATAATTACCAATAAAAAGTCAGGTAAGGTAGGGGAGTTTGAACGGGAGTTTTTTCTTAAAGCATTTGAAATCCTACTAGAAGAAAACGTTTCACTAAATAACCTTTCTCCTTGCTGGAGGGCATTAGTTTAATGAGTAGAAATACTGATAAGGCAAGTCAATCTGTTTTTAATATTCTTAAGAAAGTAGTACAAGAAAGCGAAGAATACTGCGAAGAGTTAGATGAAATACGGTGGGTTTATGGTGATAAAGAAAATACAAAATTCTTAACTGAAGCGCAGATAGTTAATAGTTATGAAATTATGCCTAAAAAAAAGAGTGCAATAATAGCGTACGAACATAGAAAGTTTTTTGTAACCTCAGGATTCGGTAAGGAGACTGTATCGCCTACATTCTTAGACCCATTTGAAATAAACCCAGGTCTCTTTACGTTAATTATTCATGAGTTGGAAGTAAATATCGCTTCAAATGTTCGTCCGAGAGAAATAATAAATGAAGTGATGTCATCATATAAAGGTATTTGCGGATATACTGGTCATGATTTTAAGGAGTTACTTAAATATTTCGAAACGATATGTATTTTTGAAATTTTACCGACTTGTCCTTTAGTAGTTGAAGATATCGAGAGCTTTATTGGATTATATCTTTGTTATGAAAATACTCTTAGAGTTTTACCCTTTTCAAAGGATACTCTGGAGAAATACATGCTTGTCTTTGAGCAAAAATTCAGTAAACAATTTAAAGAAAATATATTAGTTAGTTTGTCCAGTACTAACTTTAAATATTGCTATTTAGATTTATATCGTTGCATCGAAATGCTATATCCTTTTATATACTTGGGTAAGTTTTATGAAAACTTAGAGCCTACAACCCTTACCATGGTGGATTTAGCTATAAAACTTCATGATGACCTTGCATGGAAACCTGTTGAACGTAATGCAATTAAAAAGATTATAGATGAAACTCCTGCCCAGTTTCTGGAACGACTTACGAATGCTAAATATATTCATATTAATGAGGAGCGCCATTGTGGTGACTGGATATACGATATCCGAAATTCTATAGTACACTTACGACATAATCAGAAATCTATGAATTTAGAAAAAGTACCATGGGATATGCTAGTCATTGGAATGTTAGATTTATTAGAGTATTGGTATAATCATTTTTCAAAGCATTTATTAGATGAGAAAGATATTTTAAAGCCTGAATAATTCATTAATAAAAGATTGAATCTTTATTATCTACCACCAATCTTACCTTATATCCCTAAATGGGTTATTTTTTTATATAAACGAAAACTCTTAAAGGTAAATAAGGAAACCACTTTGGTCTTTGACACTCAAAACCAGTTATTTAGGAAACATCTTCTAGAATAAAGAATCTGTGCAGTCTAATAGATATTGCGTAAAATAATTCCAGAGTGTATACAATTATGTATTGAGTTGGATATTATTTATACACATTTGTATTGAAGATCGGCATATTGGATCAAAATTAAAAGACTAAAGTAATGAACTGCACCCCAATTGTTAGACAGACCTAATAATTGGAGGTGCAGTTTTTATTATGACCAAATATAGTACAGAACTAAAATCAAAGGCAGTTTTAGCTTATCTACAAGGCACGGCTTCATTTAAAACGATTGCTGATCAATTTAATATTAGCTTAACCGTAAGCGCTTAATAACATGGTGCCTTACAATTTAATATGATCCATGTAATAATACCTTCAAATAACATTTATAGTTTTTAGAGTTAGAGTTTTTCAAGTTTTTCAAGTACTCTAAAGCTATACGATGGAGGTATTATTCATGGATGAAATAACCAAGTAAAAATCCAGTTCCGCAAGGAACAGTGGTCAAAGCTAATAATGGAATGCCAAGATAGTGGAATGACCGTACGAACTTGGTGTAAGCAAAAAAGCATTAACGAAGCATCTTACTACTACTGGCTGAAAAAAATTCGGAAAGAAGCTTGCAAACAACGACTTCCAGCTACACATGTGAATCAAAAACCAGTTGAGTTTGCAAAACTATCATTCGACACAAGACCAATGAAAACACTAGGGTCCATCACTATTCATCTTCCAGTAGCGACTATTGAAGTGAAAGATGGTACCTCTAAAGAAACACTTGAAAATGTTTTGCTAGCTTTAAAATCTATATGCTAGGCGACATCACAGTAGCAAAAGAAATTTACATTGCCTGTGGCTATACAGATATGCGCAAATCGATAGACGGTCTTGCTGCCCTTGTTCAAGAAACCTTCGGAATGGACCCTTTTACCCCTAGACTCTATCTGTTCTGTGGCAGAAGACGTGATCGCCTCAAAGCACTGCTTTGGGAAGGCGATGGATTCATCCTCTTGTATAAACGTCTTGAAAACGGAAGCTTCCAATGGCCCCGATCGACAGAGCAAATCAAATCTCTTACCTGGCAGGAATTG
>NZ_MJAT01000004.1 GCF_001742305.1 Desulfuribacillus stibiiarsenatis
GAAAGAATTGGCTATTTGCAGCTACTCCTAAAGGGGCCTCCGCTAGTGCCGCTATATACAGCATCATCGAGACAGCAAAAGCAAATGGACTGAACATATACAGCTACCTAAACTATCTTCTCTTATACATGCCGGATACTGATTACCGGAATAGGCCAGAAGATTTAGAAGATTTAATGCCTTGGTCTCCGCGTATACTAGCTGAATGCAAGAACTAGTGCCACATGGTATTAGTTCTTTTTTGGCACCATGTTATTGAGCGGTTACGCTTAACCCCATTAAAGGACTGGGTAGCCCAGTATAAAGCGAATGGAGCAGAATCTTTTCAGTCTTCCTATACAAATTATGATTTTAACTTTAAAATTGATGTATTAAACTACATTAACGATTTTAGAGTAACCCCTAATGAGGCAGCTGCGATTTTTAACATTTCATCACCTTCAACTGTACATAAGTGGGTTAAATTGTTCAACACAGTTGGTAGTGACGCTCTAAGGTCAAAGCAAAAGGGGCGTCCATCCATGAAAAAAGATCCAATGAAGCCAACAAAACAAGCACAAACTGAAGGATCTGTCGAAGATCTTAAAACACGTATTAAGCGGCTCGAAATGGAAAATGCATATTTAAAAAAGTTGAATGCCTTAGTTCAAAACAAGGAAAAATCACCAAACAAGATAAAGCACAAGTAATCTATGAATTAAGGCATGAGTTTCCGGTGATAGAATTAGTAAAACTAGCAGGAACCCCTCGAAGCACCTTTTATTTTTATATAAAACAAATGGATAAAGTCGTTCCAGATGGCGATTTAAGAGTAGAAATAAAATCAATTTTTGATGAACATGAAGGTCGGTATGGCTATCGTCGTATTCGAGATGAATTAGCGAATCGTGGACAAAAAGTGAATCACAAGAAGGTTCAACGTATCATGAAAGAGTTAGGTTTAAAATGCGTAGTACGTATGAAAAAATATAAATCATATAAAGGAACTGTTGGTAAAATAGCACCCAATATTTTAGACCGCAATTTTACCGCGGATGCCCCAAATGAAAAATGGGTAACAGATATTACGGAATTTAAATTATTCGGTGAGAAACTCTATTTATCACCTGTTTTAGATTTGTTTAATGGAGAAATTATTACGTATACAATGGGCTCTAGACCAACTTATTCCCTTGTTTCAGAGATGTTGGTGAAAGCTATAGACCGTTTACCAGAGGCCCACCAATTACTAATGCATTCAGACCAAGGCTGGCATTATCAAATGAAACAATATCGGCATACGCTTGAGTCCAGGGGCATAACGCAAAGCATGTCTCGCAAAGGGAACTGTTACGACAACTCGGTGATGAAAAACTTTTTTGGTATTATGAAGTCAGAGTTCCTCTACTTAAAGGAATTTGAAAGTGTAGAACATTTTAAAATACAATTTGCAAAATATATCACTTATTATAATACAATACGGATCAAGGCAAAATTAAAAATGAGTCCAGTGCAATACCGAACTCATTTTACTAAAGCTGCCTGATGAAATAACCATGTCTAACTTTTAGGGGTCACTTCATAAAAGCGGTCGATTATTAAAGGATAAGATTTAATAGTAGGTTAAATTATTTTTTTGACTTTATAAAGATATCAACCATATAAACCAAATATTCAGTGACTATCCCCTTGAAGTTAATAGCTTGCTCAAGTATTTGTATCTGTTTTTTAATAGGTAATGAAGAAAACCTTTTCTCATGAGTAAGAAACCTTTTTATTAATTTAATACTATCTCCTGTTAGTCTATCTTGCCTGCCTACTGGTCGGCCAGCTTTTCGAAATAAGAATTCTTTGACGACATTATTTATCTTTAAATTTTCAATCCAATTTAAGGATGAAACGGTAGTATGAGTATTGATAAACTTCGGAGGTATCTTTTTATTGCAGGTATAGTTTTTAATAGAAACTACTGTAAAACCAGTTTTTTCAATAATAATGCTAACGTCCAAATTTACTTTACTAAGTTCATTTAGTAAGTATTGTTTATTTTCCTTTGCAATATCACCTGGTTGAAATAAACGTCTCAAAACTGTAAGGTTTTGGTTTATTTTGGAAGTAGAAGATTCAATTAAACAGGGTGCTGTGGCAATTCCAGAAATAATCATATAGTGGTATCGATCATAACCTCCTAGTAGATTGTACAAATCTTGACCAGGAATTTTCTGAACAGCTAACATTAAATCGTACGCAGACAAATCCCGGTTATATTTATTCAATCTATCGATATATGCGCCAGTGATTTTAGCGGGGAACAAAGGACGTATTTTGGTTAAAGGAATATACTTTATAATCATATACAGCCCTCCTTACTAGGATGTATATGATTACGTGAAATTGTCCTATAACGCAAATGATTTATTATAAAAATTTTAAAGGGTAACTTGTAGGCAATAACATTAAACTATTATATATTCTTGTGTTAACTAGTCGGAACAACTATAATTGATCAGATTACTATTTCATCGTAAAATCTAAACCGCCATCACATCTGTACGGAGAGCCGTATCACAAGTGATGGTGATTTTTTTGATTCGTCCAGTATTTAAAACGCTTAGTAAAGTAGCTTGACAAATGAAATCTATTTGGTTTTTTCACAAGTTGCTAATCAATAATTAGTTCTGTTACTTTTATTTCAGGATGATGATACCGCTCTATTCCTATTGTCTCTTTATTATATTGAATAGCTTCTTTCGGACACCATTGTATACATGCTAAACAGAATTGACAATTCTCCAGCTTCCATTTTGGCTTATTATCAGCCATTTCGATGTTTTGAGCAGGACATACCTTACTGCAGATAGAGCAGCTGATACACTTTTCATCAGCGTAAAAACCTCTATCTATTGGTTTTTTACTTGTAGATATAGCATGGTAGCTATAAATCAGAGTTTCTAAATAGCTTTTGAACTTATTACGTGTATGTGAGATTAATTGGCGGTTTCGAATGCTTTCTGCTATAACAGGGATTTGAATAGTTTCTTCTTTGAATAGCCGTTCTTTTTCTTGATTTGTTGTTAGATGATCTTTTACAGGCGAATTATGTGGCATTTGTATAGCGAAGTACGCTGATAATGGGAGTGATTTTTTTGCCAAAAGCTCTTTGAATTGTTTGCAGACAATCCCCATTCCATTATGGTCACCATGGGTAGAAACGGCAAATATATAAGGGTTTTGGTGTTTAACTTCTAAATGGTTAATAAATTGACTTACTAACTTAGGAATGCCCTTGAAAATAGTTGGGACTACAAAGCCTATAGCTTTTGCATTTGTAGATAGCTGGTGCGACATTTTTTCCTGCCTGATTTGTATTACTGTTGCATCCTCAATATATTGTGATAAGTCTTTGGCGACTTTTAAGCTATTACCTGTCCCGGTAAAATAATAGATAGCTGTGTTCATTATGAATTTCTCCTTCCATATGCTAACTAAATTGATAATATTGTTTCCTTGGAAACAATATTATCGCGACGGAATATCTATGTCAACATTGTTTCTTGGAAACAATTCTTTGTGATAGACTAATATGAGGAGACTTATAGATTAGGGAGGTTTTAATTTGACTAATTTCTCGGATAATTGTAATGATTCTGTTTTGAGTGATAATAAAGATGCGTTAATAATTCAAATAAAAAAATTGTTCTCAGACGTATCAACGCAACAGGCATTGGAAGTGAACCAAGAGAAACAATGGCTGTTGCAAAACTGTGCCAATTCTGAAATCTCAGCAATTGTTCCAGAATTGACTGTTATAGCACTGCATGTCTTAGACGCAATCGGACGACTTCAACCGGTAAATAGCATAACCATAGCTAAGGAAACCGCGGTTCCAAAAGGGACTGTATCGAAGACCATCAAGAAACTAATATCAAAGGATCTCATTATAAAGATACCTTTACCGAACAATAAGAAAGAAACTAACTTTTACTTAACTCCACGAGGTAAAGAAATCTTCGATTTGCATAATCTTTTACATCGAAAATTTGAAACTGCAGTTGCTATGTTTTTGATGAAATATGATGCTCATGAATTGCAGTTTCTTATACGCTTCCTAAAGGATTTTATGGAAATCACATGGCATGAGCAAAAATTACGACACAATAATTAGGCAAAAAGGAAGTTTTTGAATTTTGGGATAAAACTGTTTTTTTCGAATAATAACGTAGTATAATGATAAGAGGAAGATAGATATAAAAAAAGGAGAGAGTAGAATGAAAGTCACATTATTCACAACCTGTATTGTAGATTTTATGGCTATGAATGTCGGCAAAGCTACTGTTGAATTACTTGAAGGTCTGGGGCATGAGATTGATTATCCTACAAACCAAACGTGCTGTGGGCAACCGATGTATAACACAGGATACGTAGAGAAAACAAAGGGCACAATCAAGCACTTTATCGAAACGTTTGAACATGCAGAAGTGATTGTTTCACCTTCAGGTTCTTGTGTTTCATTCGTAAAAGAATATCCCCATATTTTAGCTGATGATAAAGTATGGAAAGAAAGAGCGGAAAAAGTTGCATCAAAAACATATGAACTATCTCAATTTTTAATAGACGTTATAAATATAAATGAAATTTCTGCGAAATTACCAGGAAAGGCTGTATACCACAGTAACTGCCATACAGCTAGATTTTTAAAAGTGAAAGAACAGCCATTACAACTACTTTCGAAAGTAGAAGGACTAGAATTAGTAGATTTCCACAATTCGGACAAGTGCTGCGGGTTTGGTGGTACATTCTCTGTTAAAATGGGGGATATTTCAGCTGAAGTTGCTGATGAGAAAGCAAGGTATATCCAAGAAGCGAACCCTGATTATTTGATAGGTGCTGACTTCGCTTGTCTAATGAATATTGGTGGACGTTTAAGTAGAATTGGATCAAATATCAAAGTCATGCACATTGCAGAAGTGCTAAATTCTAAATAGAAAGGAGAGTTACAATGGGGATAAAGATTAATGACCAAAGTTTCAAGAAAAATCTTAAAAAGAATCTAAACGATGATTTTATGCGTGCCGCAATGGTGAAAGCACAAGATTTAATTAACAAAAATAGAGCGAACGTGCTATCGCAATTGGGCGATGGTAATTACCAAGAGTGGCAAAAACTATCAGGAGAAGTTCGTGCCCACGCTATTGAAAACTTAGATTTCTACTTAAATCAATTCGCTGAAAATGTTGTCAAAAATGGAGGCAACGTATTTTTTGCAAAGGATGCAAAGGAAGCCTCTCAGTATATTACGAATCTAGCAATAGAAAAAGGCGTAAAAAAAGTAGTAAAAGCTAAATCGATGGTTACAGAGGAAATTGGAATTAACCACGATTTGATTGATGCTGGGGTAGATGTAAAAGAAACTGACTTAGCGGAATACATTTTGCAATTAGATGACTGGAATCCACCTTCACATATGGTAGTGCCATCGTTACATTTAAACAAAACGCAAATTCGTGATGTTTTTGCCAAAAATGGATATTCTGGTAAGGATATTCCAGAAGATTTAGCTGCATTCGCTCGTGCCCAATTGCGTAACGAGTTCGTAACGGCTGATATGGGAATTTACGGATGTAACTTTGCGATTGCGGAATCAGGAGCGATTACATTAATCAGTAATGAAGGAAATATCGATCTTTGTACATCAGCACCTGAATTACAGGTAGCGGTAATGGGTATGGAACGGATTTTAGCTACCTATGAAGATGCTGATATCTGCATTAGCTTACTAGCTAGAAATGCAGTAGGGGCAAAAAACACAAGCTATACGACATTTGTAAACGGCATTACTGAAGAAGGCGCTGCAGATGGTGCGAAAGAATTTCATGTAGTGATCGTTGATAATGGACGTTCTAAGGTATTAAAGTCTCAATTTAAAGAAGTATTGCAATGTATGCGTTGTGCAGCATGTCTAAATATCTGTCCAATATATCGTCAAGTTGGTGGACATTCATATAATTCTATCTATTCTGGGCCACTGGGTGTTGTATTAACGCCACTTCTTGCTGGCTATGATGACTTTGAAGAACTTCCATATATGTGTTCGCTTTGTGGTGCGTGTACAGAAGTTTGTCCATCGAATATCAAGTTGCATTCATTGATTCATGAACACAAGCGTGTATTAGCGGAAGACAAGAAGGCCTCTACATTCTGGGGAGCGGGTATGACTGGAGCAGGCATGGTGTTCAGCCGTCCATGGATGTATAAGTTAGGAACGGGTGTTGCGCCACTGATGACAAAGCCATTTATGGTAGATGGAAAAATAAAAAGAGGTGTCAGTGTTCTTAAAGGTTGGACAGATAAACGTGATATGCCAGCATTGGAGAAAGTACGTTTTAGAGATTGGTATACCTCTAGAAGTAAAGGAGGAAATAAATAATGAAACAGGGACAAATTTTAAATAGAGAATCATTTATTTCTAACATTTCAAGCATACTGGGTCGAGAAATGCCAAAAGAGGTCGTGCATCCTGGTTTATCAAGCAAACCTCAGCTTGAAATATATAAGGGCTTTACGCAAGCGCAATTAGCTGAAGAATTCCATAAAAATGCCCAAATTAACAAAGCCGGATCGGGTGGTAAGATTGATTCCTTAATTATCGAGAAAAAAGATCTTGCAAAAACGGTAGCTGAGAAATTAGCTGAACATGGAGCAGGGCCAATTATCGCTTGGAACGATGAGCGTTTTGCAGAATGGGGCCTAAATGATGTGTTGAATGATGCATATGTTTGGACTGATGAAAAAGGCCGTGAAAATGTAGATAAAGCTTTGAAAGCGTCATATGGTGTATGCATTAGCGATATTTCACTTGCTGAAACAGCTTCTTACACTGTCATTGATAAGTTGGGAAAAGGAAGATCGTCAAACTTCCTGCCTTTAAATTATGTATGTATTGTACCGCAAAGTACAATTGTACCACGTTTAACACAAGCAATGCAAAAGCTTCATGAAATGTCCAAAGAGGGAATCAACCCTGCAGCCATTAACTTTATTTGTGGTTCAAGTAGTTCTTCTGACATTGAGTTAAACAAGGTATGGGGCGTACATGGACCTATTCGTTTAACATATCTTATTGTCTCTGATTTATAAAAATATAGGAAACCTTTCATAGACCAGCCTCTTACAAGGAGATTGGTCTATTTGTTTGCTTTATCCACCGTAGAAATTTTATTGTTAACAAAAAAATGTTATTCTATATAATGTTACGTTCACGATCAATCGCAAGTAGTAGCAAACAGAAATAGTAGGAGGAACAAAGTGACAACCAAATTAAAAGTTCCCTTTGATTATAAAAGCAAAGAAGAGTTCCCAATAGCACTGGCTAACTGGATTGGGGATGTTTTTTACGATATCCTCCCTGAACACGGGTATGAAGTCCGTGAAGAACAAGTATTTACGGCATTTCAATTGGCAGAAGCCGTTTGCCATAATAAAGTTCACTTAGCCGAAGCAGGGCTTGGTACAGGCAAGACATTTGCGTACTTACTTACAGCAATTGCGTATGCACGTTTTAGCGGCAAACCAGTAATAATTGCTTGTGCTACATCAGCACTTCAAGAGCAGCTGGCAGGTCCTAAGGGAGACATACAAACCCTTTCTAATCTGCTGGGGCTAGCAGTAGATGCTCGCATGGCAAGGGAATCGCGTCAATATATATGTGACGAGCGAGTTCAAGAGGCTAGAAGCTTGATAGATGATACAACGCAAGCAAATGATATTTACCAGTGGTTAGACAAGACGATAACTGGCGAACGCTCGGAAATACCTCATATATCAGATCGTCTGTGGAAACAGATTGGATGGGATGAATCGGTAGACTGTGATATGTGTTCTAGCATTGGGTATTGTAAGCTAGCTAAGGCAAGGGAACAATATCGACCTGCAAGGGATTTAATTATTGCAGACCGTGGTATCTTTTTTGAAGATTTATGGACTCGAGACGAACGAATCGCAGATGGGAAAAGACCAATGCTACCTAACTATTCAGCAGTTATTTTTGACGAGGGGCATAAAGTAATACTTCCAGCAGCGATGCAGGCAGGACAAAAAATCAACAAAGAAGATATGGATAGCATGATATTTTCTTTGGATCAAGTTCAGGAAGCTAGGGATTCTCTAGTTTTAACTGTAGATTCGTTAGAGCGGGAATGTTCTCATTTTTTCAAAACACTGAATCGATGTGTGGTTGAGGATGACCGTTCCGAACGTCTGGCAATTCGTGTAGACGATACACTACTTGCGGCTGCGGAAGCTTTTCATAAAGTGTTAGATCAATTGCTATTAGAGTTGCAAATTGAACTTGAATTATATACAGAGTCGTTAACAATACGAATGTTACATACATATGAATTTCAAATAGAAATGGCGATGATTGCTTTAGAGAGATTCAGCGGTAATGAAAGTAAAGATGTTATTACATGGGTCGACCAAATAGATGGTAGCTTCTGGGTAGTGCCTCGAAATTTAAGTGAGATGCTCGACAAACATTTGTTTCAAAAGAAACTGCCGGTGGTATTTACTTCGGCAACCTTAAGTAATGAAGGCGATTTTAGCTATTTTGCACGTACTCTCGGGTTGAAGGAACCATCGAGTTCAACAGTTGGGAGTTCGTTTGATATGGAAAAACAGGTGGTTGTCTATTTATCCAATGATATGGGAAATAGCAAGGCAGAGGCTACGTTTGCGCAATCGATTGAGCAATTAGTATCGATGTTGAAATCCAATGGAGGACGAGCATTAGTTCTAACAAACTCATTAACGGAAGTTCGAAACATTAGAAAGGGATTCAAAGATTATCAGTTGCCTTTTGAAGTGTTATGGGAAGATAAAGGAGAACGAGGGCACCTTGTTCGGAAATTTCGTGAAAACGTGTCGTCTGTACTGATTGGCTCGACTTTTTGGGAAGGCATTGATGTACCTGGCGAATCATTATCACTACTTGTAGTTTGGGAGCTTCCTTTTCCTTCACTTGATCCTTTAATTGAAGTACAACGTAAAGAGGCTATAGAAGATGGCTTGGACCCAATAGAGACGGTAGATTACCCTGAAATGGGACTGAAACTAAAACAAGGTTGTGGAAGACTTATTCGGTCAAAGGATGATCGAGGGGCAATTGTTATTATGGATAACGTCATCGGATATCCTTGGGAAAAAGTTGTCATGGGTGCATTGCCCCCTGGATCGAATGTGAAAGTAAAAGCTTTTAACAAAACCGAAATACTTTGATGAGGATGTGACTTATATAGTCACATCCTCATATTTTTTGCAGATAAATGAAATATTTTGTCAACGAGGAAGGAAATACCAATAGTGCTGGCGAATGGTTTTAAGGATAAATTACATAGCGGAATGTATAGGGTAGTTGTTAGTTGCCTATGCTCCCAGATTCATCCACAAATGAATGATGAACAATGCTAAGTGGCTCACTTTTAAATCAATCGCAATGACTTAAATTGATGGCGAAAAGTAGCGGCTAGCGGTACTTACTGGAAAGATGATTCGGAAAGAAAAAACATATTGCAAAATGGTAATAGAGAATGAGTGTTAAGGAGATAAGCGTCCAAAGGGATTCTTTTTACCAATAAACGGATATAAATGGGGTGTTTATTTTGACTAGAAGAAAGTTGGATATGAACGCTGAACAGCATTTAGCTAATTTTTTGGACAAAAACTTTTATCCCTGGTTTAAAGACAAATATAACTTTAAAAGTGTAACAAGAAGTAAAGAACAGAGTATGCAAATAAAGGGTATCGATGTGTCAATTGAAACTCGTAATAGTGAATTAGTAAATATAGATGAAAAAGCACAGCTATATTATATAAATAAAGGATTACCAACATTTGCTTTCGAATTAAATTTCATTAATAGAAGAAACGATTTAGCAGAAGGCTGGTTATTGAATGATGAATTGGATACTGACTATTATTTATTAGTTTGGCCGTACGCTACACATACAAGTCTTAAAACTCTTACCGAGGAAGATATAACGAAACTCGAATGTATCCTCATTAAGAAATCAAAGATACATGAATATTTAATAGCTAAAGGATGGGATAAAAACAGAATCTATCATAAAGCAGATGGGATTCGTAATGTGGATACATATGGGAGGATAGCCATTGAAGGAGAAGATAATTTTTATTTCTTTTATTCTGACCCTACAAAATACACGGAAAGTCCTATTAATTTGGTAATAAAAAAATATGTGTTAAAAAAGCTTTCTAAAGGCATTTTTGTGGTAACTAAAGATGAAGTAGAAGAGAAATAAATAGATTAATTGAAAGAATGCATTCGAGAGGATCGAATGCATTTTATATACGCCAAAAAAGAACAAAGGTTTGATTAAGGGGATTGTCAAATCAAGAGTGCTATGTTATTGTTATTTTTATATTATAGCAGGAGGGTTATCGGTGGTAAACAACAATTGGGGTGGATATCGGAATGGTTCGGGTAGAGTACCTTTAGATATTGATGAAAAGAAGAAGGGTGTACAGATATACATAACTCAAAAAACTAAAGACGAGATACTAGAGTTTGGTGAAGGGAATAGTCTCTCGGAAAAAGCAGTAGAGTTAATCCATGCGGAAATACATAAACGGAAAAAGTCGGGGGAATAGAAGTGGAAAAAACTGTAGTAGAGTTATTTGCAGGGGTAGGTGGCTTCAGGCTTGGCTTGAGTCAAGCATCGGAGGAATATAAGTTTGTTTGGGCGAACCAATGGGAGCCTAGCAAAAAAATCCAACATGCCTATGCTTGCTATACTCATCACTTTGGAAACTATGAAAATCATTCCAACGAAGATATTAATAAAGTTGATAAAGAGAATATTCCCGACCACTCTTTATTAGTTGGTGGTTTTCCATGTCAAGATTATAGTGTAGCAAGAACTGGTGCAGAAGGTATTCAAGGGAAAAAGGGCGTACTATGGTGGGACATCCATGATATTTTAGTAACCAAAAAACCACCCTTTGTGTTGTTAGAAAATGTGGATAGACTATTAAAATCCCCTGCAAAGCAGCGAGGTAGAGATTTCGGGGTAATATTAGCATGTTTTAAAGAGTTAAACTATACGGTAGAGTGGCGAGTTATAAATGCTGCTGACTATGGTTTTCCTCAAAGAAGAAGAAGAGTGTTTATATTTGCCTATAGTAATGTAACACAATATTATGGATTGCTTACAAATGACAATCACCAACAAATTCTACTAAATAGTGGGTTTTTCCAAAATGCTTTTCCTGCTTTTTTAGATGATAAACATGTAAAATATAAGAGTGAACAAATATTGGAATTTAATGATTTAATAGATATCTCCAATAATTTTTCGATGAGCTTTTATAATTCAGGGATTATGAAAGATGGCTTAATTTATACACAGGAATTAACTCCTTATAAGCTAGATAAACAGACCGCATTGTTGAAAGATATTTTAGAGGCTGATGTTGATAAAAAGTACTTTTTGAATGGGGAATTGATAGATTGGGAATATATGAAGGGTGCAAAGAAAATTGAAAGAACGAACAAAACTGGGTACAAATATACTTTTGCAGAAGGACCTATCGCTTTCCCAGACCCAATTGATAGACCTGCTAGAACTATGTTAACCAGCGAATCTTCTAAAAATAGAAGCACACATATAATAGCGGATCCAACTACAGGAACACTGAGAAAGCTAACTCCTGTAGAATGTGAGAGGTTAAACGGGTTCCCCGATAATTGGACAAATACGGGGATGCCAGAAAAGTTCCGATATTTTTGTATGGGAAATGCCCTAGTAGTCGGGTTGGTCGAGAAAATGGGTTTAAATATTTCTAATATCATAGATAAAGAAAAGTAGATAAGCGACTTGAAATCGCTTATTTTTTTATAAAAAACTACTTTAAAATAGAGGATTATTTCATAATATATTGAATTCTTAACGAAGGTTGGTTGGTGTGGGGGGATTAAGTGAACGTAAAAACATATTCTTATCGATTTGCAGAGGAAATCTTACAACATGAAAGATTTTCCCATGCATATGAGGAAATAATCCGAGTCTGTAACGAGTGTCCCTTACCCGTTTATAAAGGGAAATCAGCAAAACAACTAAAATTAGATGTTGTTCAGCAAATGATGAACACTTTTTTTAAGTTAAGATTTAAATCTTTAGGTTGGAGTGAAGAACCGTTAGCTACACCTAACTCAAGTGATGATGAGTTGAGGTCTGACTTTAGAAAAACATTTGTAAATAGCACCACAAATGAAGAACTAACAGTACAAATCGAAGTAGAGTTTGGTAATGTTGCAAGTTCATATAGAAACTACTTTAAATTCCAGCTTTCTTATTCGTATGGATTAACTGATATTTGTGTCCTGATTGTACCTACCAACAAACTTGCTGTTAAGATTGATAGCGGAGTTTCAAACTTTGAAAAAACCATAAGAGAAATACCTTCTGCGAAACTATCAATTACTGTGCCGACATTAGTTATCGGTCTATGTGCAGATGGAGTTACACCTTGGGATGTTAAAGCTATAGAACCTAATTTATCAATCATTAAGGGTGATAATCGAACTGCCTACATCCAACATTGTAATATAATACAGTCTTATATAGATTCCTTAGATTGAATCTTATTATCTACCACCAATCTTACCTTATAACCCTAAATGGGTTATTTTTTTATATAAACCAAAGCATCATAAATTCTAGACTTGCTACAGGCCTGTTCCAATCAAGGAGGTGTGGGGGTAAGCTTTCGTTTTTAATAAAACGTCAGCAAACAAACCTTCTAGAGCGTACACGATAGTATTCCGAATTACCTCAAACTATTTATCCATTCACTTGGGTGGGGATCTTTTCATCTTAATACTAAGAAAATCTTAAGAATTACATCAAGGATTTATTAAGAATCCCTTGTTATTATTGTTTTAGAACAGATAATAAAGGGGTGATATAATATGTTTAATTTCATATATAGGAGTGAATATTCATGAACATATTGGTTTGTGATGATGACAAGGCCATTGTAGATGCTATAGGAATCTATTTAGAAAATGAAGGATATAAAATATTTAAAGCTTTTAATGGACTAGAGGCTATAGAATTAATCGGACAGCATAAGATACATCTTATTATCATGGACATCATGATGCCTAACATGGATGGAATAAGAGCTACTAGGAAAATTAGGGAAGATAATAATATACCCGTTGTTATGCTCTCTGCAAAATCTGAAGATACGGACAAAATATTAGGGTTGAATATGGGAGCAGACGATTATATCACCAAGCCCTTTAATCCACTGGAGCTTATTGCAAGGGTGAAATCACAGTTAAGAAGATATACAACTTTAGGTAGTCTTGAAACCAAGAGCAATGTATATAGAACGGGAGAACTGGTGGTCGACGATGAAACCAAAACCATAACCGTAGATGGAGAAGAGGTTCATCTTACCCCGGTCCAATATAAGATATTAAAGCTTCTGATTACAAACGCCGGAAGAGTATTTTCCATAGAGGAAATTTATGAGAAGGTATGGAAGGAGACGGCTTTTAGTCCAGAAAATACGGTAACGGTTCATATTAGAAAAATCAGAGAAAAGATTGAGATAAACCCGAAAGAACCAAAATATTTGAAGGTGGTATGGGGAATTGGATACAAAGTTGAAAAAATATAGTCACTCAATCATAACAAAAATCGTTATTTTTATTATTGCGATCATCTGTTTAACTGGGATCATGAAAGTGATCGTAGAAGTAGAGATTGAAAATGCGCAACTTAGTAACGCGTTGGAAGATCATTATTTTCAAAGCTTTACATATGTACAAGAAAGTGAAAAACTGGTCCGTAACCTCACGTCCCTAATAGAAGAATATAAGAATGAGGAACATATTTTAAGTGGTGGAACAATTAGTGAGGATGAATGGGGAAGAGTAGAAAGAAACTTATTTTCAAAATATCAATTCGATTCTAGAAGTTATAATCCTGAGTTAAGTAAAGAAATCAATTACGAAACGTTTAAACAAGAATATGCAGACGAAATCACCCAGGCAAGAGATAAGATGATTAAGGATGATTTAAAAGAGTATCATTTGCTCCTGCAAAATCTAGAAGAGTATGAGGTGCCATTGTTTTATACCAGCGATGGCAAAAATGTGTTTACAAACACTACTTTGACAGAAAAAATGCAGTTTGAAACCTACCCTTCTTATATGACATTTGAGGATTATAAACAAGAGATTTACCCAAAGGAAACGAAAGAAAATGAGTATTTATATCGGTTAACACGTCACCTAGATCGGTTGGATCCAGAAAACACGGTTGTTTATGTTGCCTTCACGGAGGAATTTTTAGATTCTAAAATAAAAGCATGGCAAGAAAACAAAGTAATTGCTACAGAAAAATTATATAAATTAGCAGGATTTTTAATAGGATTTATTTTTTCATTTTCCTATCTCATACTCGTAATAGGAAGAACATCTTTTAAGGATCAAGAGTTACACTTAAACGCAATAGACAAACTATACAATGAGATTAAAATTATAATATGTATAATTCTAATACCAATTTGGTTGGAATTAGTAAAGGAATTCTATAGAAATATTGATATATTCCTCTTACCAATAACGGTTCCTTTTGCCATCGTTGGACTCGTGCTGGTACTTTCAGTCGTGAAGCATTTTAAAAATAAATCTTTTATTAAGCATACATTGATCTTTAGCCTTATCTATAAGATAGTTACATTTGTAGGAGATGTATATAGAAGCGGAAGCGTTGGTGTAAAGACTGTCCTAATTGTTATCGGCTATCCAATTTTGGTCGCTTTAACGTTTTTCATGTTTCCGGTAACGATTGGCTTAGCAGCCTGGTTTGCCTATAAAAAGATCAAGTCCTTTAATGCAATTCAGGAAGGGGTAGAAACAATAAAGGATGGAAACCTTCATTATCGGATTGAAGTGGGCGGAAAGGGAGAGTTTGGAAGACTAGCTTCGAATATTAATAGCATCACTGATGGATTGAAAAACGCAGTGGATAATGAACTTAAAAGTGAACGGTTAAAGACAGAGCTAATCACCAATGTATCGCACGATATAAGGACACCGCTGACTTCAATCATCACCTATGTGGATCTATTGAAAAAAGAGAAGGATGCTTCAAAGGTGAAAGAATATATCGATGTACTGGATCAAAAATCGAAGAGATTAAAATTATTAACAGAAGATTTATTTGAAGCAGCGAAGGCCTCTAGCGGAAATATTCCCGTCAATTTTGAGCGAATAGATGTAGTATCTTTGATAACCCAGGGGTTAGGAGAAGTTAATGACAAAATTGAAGCTGTAGATTTAGATATTAAGCTAAATCATCCTGAGGGTAAGATGTATATTACAGCCGATGGCAAATTATTGTGGAGGTCCATTGAGAACTTATTATCCAATATACTCAAATATGCTCTCAGGGGATCAAGGGTGTATATTGACATTGAAGACCTGGGCAACGAAGTAATTCTCACCTTTAAAAACATTTCCGCGTATGAGTTAAATATCTCTGCAGACGAATTAATGGAGCGCTTTAAAAGAGGCGATGAATCTAGATCTAGTGAAGGTAATGGATTGGGGCTTTCTATTGCGAAAAGTCTTATTGATATACAAAGGGGAAAATTTCATATACAAATAGATGGAGATTTGTTTAAGTGTATGATTTATATGCCAAAACATAAAAGCAATTAGAGAGTGAACGAATCGTATAATAGCCAAAGAATGTAAACGAGGAGTCAAATGGGTAGTTCCATTTGATTCTTTTTATACACAAATATTTCAAGGTAAAGCTTCGGACAAATTCGCAAAAAACCTTGACAGTATATAGAATTTAGCATAATGTTCATTAGATAACATATGTTATATAATGAACATTATGCTAAAGGGGAAAACTTACATGGGGCCTAAGGTTAAATTTACTAGAGAGCAAATTATAGATTCAGCCTTCGAGATTGCCAAAACAGAGGGAATTGACAATATTACTATGAGAAAAATAGCGGCTAGATTAGGCAGCTCTGTTGCCCCAATTTATGTGAATTTTAAGGATGTCAGTGAGTTAATTGAAGCTGTAATGGAAAGGATTGTAGCTATTAGTCAGAAACTTTTAAGCGAAGAAAGCACAGGGCACCCCTTCAATGACATAGGGATGGCTAGTTTGAGATTTGCGAAAGAATATAGTGTGCTTTTTAGAGATTTAGTCATGAAAAATAATAACCACATGAAAAGTTATGACGAGAATATGGTGCCTGTTTTAATTAAAGAGATGCAAAAAGACCCAGAGCTAGAAGGTTTCACTGTAGATGAGTTAAAGACCATTTTATTGAAAATGAGGATTTTCCAACTTGGGCTTTCGGTAATGGTCGCTAACGGTCTATTACCAGAGGATTATGAAAAGGATGAATTAATGAATATCTTATCAAGTGCCGCAAATGATGTAATACTCTCTGCCAGAGTGCAAAAAAATAATTTAAATAAAGTATCTGAAATGGGGTAATAAAATGTTTAAACCAATAAAAATTTTATCCATAAGTTTGTTATTGCAGATTACTTTAACCATAACAACTACAGTTGGTTTTGCTAACAGCTTTGAAGGTAACGACATAGAAGCTTTTTTTGATAAGACGATGCACGCACAAATAACGAAACATAATATTCCTAACGCAACTATATCGGTAGTGAAAGACGGTGAAATTGTATATAAGAAGGGGTTTGGTTATGCAGATATTGCATCTAAGATTCCTGTAGATCCGGATACAACGCTTTTTCGGATCGGTTCTACGTCGAAATTATTCACATGGACAGCAGTTATGCAGCTTGTTGAAGATGGCAAACTAGATCTAAACGCAGATGTCAATAAATACTTAGACTTTGAAATACCACCACACCTTGTAAGCGTCTCTAAGAAAATCACAGAACCGATTACGCTAACCCACTTAATGACACACACCCCAGGCTTCGAGGACTATCCCGACAAACTTTTCAGACTCTCAGCAGATGAACTTTTACCTTTGAATGAATACATTAAGGAATACATGCCCGCGAGAATTTTCCCGCCTGGTGAAGTTGCTACCTATTCGAATTATGGAACTGCTTTGGCTGGTTATATTGTAGAACGTATTTCAGGTCTTCCATTTTCTGAATATGTTGAAAAAAACATCTTTATACCTTTGAAAATGGATAGAAGCACCTTTAAACAACTAGAAACTTTATCTTTGGCCAAACCGTACAGATTTGTCGATGGCACTTACCTCCAAGGGAATATGGAATATATATTACCTGAACCAGCGGGCAGTATGAGTAGCACAGGCTTAGAAATGGCCGGATTTATGATAGCACATCTGAATGGTGTTTATAATGGAGAAAGAATCCTTAAACAAGAGACACTTAAACAGATGCATGAGCAACAATTTACGCATCATCCAATCCTAGGCGGTATGACTCTGGGATTTATGGAGGGTGCATTCAATGAAAAAAAGGTGATTTTCCATGGCGGAGGTACAATGCTCTACAGCACGGGTCTTTATTTAGTACCAGAAGAGAATGTAGGTATTTTCATATCTTATAGCGGTGCTAACCACTTCCTTCACTCAGAAGTTTTCCAAGATTTTTTGGATATATACTACCCAATTAAAGCTCAACTTAAGCAATTGCCTCCAGAAGGTAGCCTAAATAGAGCTAAAAAGTTTATAGGTGAGTACCAAATGAACCGAAGAAGCATTACGACTTCTGAGAAGAGCACCAGCTTATTTATAGGTAAGATTCAGGTTGACGTGGATGAAGAAGGGTATTTGTTGGTAAACAATCTTGGCGAAACCAATAAATTTATCGAAGTAGAGCCCGGCGTCTATCAAAGGCTTAGGGAAGGTAGAACCTATGATTACTTTGGTCCATTTAATAATATTGTCTTCACAAGGGATCACGACGGCAGAATAATGCTGACCAGCGATGGTCCAATGACATACTCTAAGGCTCCCATTTATTCAACTACGAATTTTACTGTCTTTGGCTTAATACTCATCATATTTATTCTAATAAGTTCTCTTACTTATTGGATTATCGCAAGAATCATTGGGTTGTTTAGGAAAAGTAGGCAGTCGGGAAAAGAGGTAGTTGCTCAAGGAATTGGAATATGCTCTGTTATAGTGGTTATGATTATAATTGCCAATATCCTATCTTCAGGTGACATTGACCCTATTTATCAATTACCAAAGGCAGCATATATACCTATGAATACAGGCCCGATGCTTGCCTTCTTACCAACTCTTGTGCCAATGTTTGCTAGTATACTGGCATTCTTTACAACCATAGCATGGTGGAACGGGTATTGGAGGACACTTGCCCGAATTCACTATACTCTATTTACTTTGGCGTATTTTGGATTATTCTTGATAGCGAATTATTGGAATTTATTTAAGTAAAATGCTATTTAAGATGTTTTTTTAGACATTGGTTGTTCCGTAACAATCTTTGATACTTGTGAACAAAAAGTTTACTTACAGTGGCTGATAACTTAGAAACTCAAGTAGCAACAACTTCTGAAGAACGACAAAATTCATTCATAAATATGATGAAGATTGCATTGGAAATGGCAGAGTAGAAAAGATAGTAGCATAAATAGAGAAAATCACAAAAGAGATGCTTTCAAAATAGAAGGAGGAAATATACTGGAGGATCAGAGAAAGGTTGTTTTGTATATAGCTCAAAGTCTTGATGGGTATATTGCAAGAGTAAATAATGATATCAGTTGGCTATCCATTGTAGAACGTGATAATGAAGATTATGGATATGATGATTTTATTAAGACAGTGGATACTGTATTCATGGGAAGAAAAACGTATGAGAAAGTATTAGGCTTCGGTGTGGAATTTCCACACAAAGGAAGAACATGGCGGCGGTTTGAGTGATTCTCCTTCTTTATGAAAAATCTAAAGCATTTGCTTTGCGGATGTTAACTGTTATTTCGAATACTCTGGTTAAGGAAGCATGATCCAAGGGGGCTGTTCTTTTAGCACAACGAAAATATTAAATGATTTTTAACTTAATTAAGTAAAAACCCTTAAAGCGCTTGACGCTTTAAGGGTTTTATTTACAACACATTATTTTCAATCAATAGAACCTGCAGATAGTAGTCTGCCTCACGGGCCATGTGATCTAGAATTAGCGCTGGTGCGTTTATCTGACCGGATGGTACATCGCATTCCATAACGGAATTAAATAGGTTGAGTAAAAAGTCGCGCCACTCCTTCATTACAACATATGCCTTAGCATTAAAGGCTTTAAGGGCAGCAGGCTGTTCGGACACTCTTTTAGCTTCTTCAAGTAATACCTCAAGTTGTTTCTCAAATTTAGCAGTTGCCTCATATAGCATATCTTGTATTTTAGGACGGTATGCAACTAATAGAAGCACTTCTCCATGCTCCATATGAATACGCAGCCAAAATAGGTTTTGGTCCCTGGCTATTCTGGGGATCGCATCACCCATATAAGGAATTAAAGTCTTAGGCACAAGGCTGGTGGGAATATTGGCATTTGGTATGCCTAAGACTTCTTCAGGAGGAACTGGCAAACCTTTTAGTCTGTATAACATGGTTAGGAAAAAATCTGCCTCTCGCCGAACATGATCAAGTAGTGCAGCGGGAAGTTCGGCAACTGCCTTGCATTGCTCTAAAAGGACGAATAACTGAATTTTAAAATCTCTCAATGCCACCGTCCAGTTAATGCTTTCATTAACTAAGGAATTCACACGAGCAGTGTCTTCTGGAGAAGTATTAGATGCCATAATGAATAATCGTTCAATATTTTCAGCAAAGCAATCAGCAGTGCGAATAAACTGTTCTTGCTCTTGACTTGGATTTATCCCTCCTCGGATAAATTTAGCATGCTCAAACATAATCCGCAGCCAAAATCTCATTTCATCAACAGCTGCCCTAAGACCTTGGGGCGAAGTAATTGGTTGGCCATAATTACTATTCAAAAAGAAACCTCCTTTAAAGAATAGTAGCAACATATAGTATGCTAAAATAAGGAAGTGGGTACATAAATACAAAACAAAAACCCGGCATTTTGCCGGGTCTAAATATTTTAGATTGCGTACTTAGGAAAACTATGATACTATTAAAAAACTATTGGCTTCAACATCAAGTAAGCAGACACAACTATTACATTATATCTACAATATCATAATATCATGTGGCGGTTAGGTTTGTCAAGCGTTTTATTTTTCTTAAAATTGAGAGAATGGGAGCGTGGTCGAGAAATGATCAATGAAAAGGAATGGAATCAGGAGCAGGAGCGACTGGACGTAGTAACGGAAAAGCTAAAAGAGAGAATCGCAGAAATAGAGCCGGAGGTAGCTGAACTACAGAATCAGGCGGTAAACATTCGTAAACAATTCTGGGAAGAAGTGACGGTCAACACTAGTACTGACGAGGATTTTGAGGAGACATACTATAGCATTAAGCAGCAAGAGGCGTTATTGTCGGAACGGGAACGCAGCTATCAACTGCGTAAACAGCAATCGAAAAGCATGAAACGTCTATTACATGTTCCTTATTTCGGACGCATAGATTTCCATGAGGATGGTATGAGGTCCACCGAGCAGGTCTATATTGGTGTATCATCATTCGTTGATTCCGATGGCATGAGCTTCCTAATCTATGACTGGCGTACTCCTATTGCGAGCATGTATTATGATTATTCCCCAGGAGCTGCAACCTATGATACGCCAGCCGGACGCGTTGGGGGAACAATGGAGCTGAAACGGCAATATCAGATTAGCGAGAGCAAGCTTCGGAACGTGTTCGATACTACCGTGACAATTGGTGATCAATTACTGCAGCAGGTGCTTGGCAAGAGTCCGGACTCTCAGATGAAGAGCATCGTGGCAACCATCCAGAAAGAGCAAAATGCAATTATCCGCAATGATAAAAGTCGTATGCTTATTGTGCAGGGGGTAGCCGGCAGCGGAAAGACGTCTGCGGCTTTACAAAGGGTAGCGTATTTACTGTATAAATACAGGGAGTGGTTAAAGGCTAATCAAATCGTTCTTTTCTCACCGAATCCAATGTTTAACAGCTATGTGTCTACGGTTCTACCCGAGCTTGGAGAAGAAAATATGCAACAGACGACCTTTCAAGAATACCTTGAACACGAGCTTGGAACAGTGTTAAGTCTAGAAGACCCGTTTGATCAATTAGAATACGTACTGACAGAACAAAGCACGCGAGAGTATGAGACTCGGTTAAAGGGAATCGAATATAAAGCATCCACGATATTCCTACAAGCGATTCGTAATTATGTGGAGTTGTTGAGCCAAAGGGGTATGCGATTTAAAAGTATTCGTTTTAGGGATCGTGATTTAATCACTGTAAAACAAATGGAAACACAGTTTTACAGTTACGAACCAACGATTCGGTTGGCAAATCGCGTAGGGTTGCTGCAAGAGTGGCTGTTGAAGGAGCTAACGATACTTGAGCGTAAGGAACGTGATATGCACTGGGTACAGGAAGAAATCAACTACCTAGACAAAGAGCATTACGCAGACGTTTATAATGATCTCCATAAGGAGAGGGGTGTCTTTGATTTTGCAGAGCAATATGAAGAAATTCAAGAGATGCTGAATAAAAAAAATCGGAGAGACGAAAGCGACTTCGACTATGCTGAGCAAGAAGAAGAACAGCTGCGTCGCATGGTTGTGAAGGAATACTTTAAACCGCTAAGAAAACAAGTGAAGAAAATGCTGTTTATAGACATGGTTGGATTGTATGTTCAATTGTTCGACAAAGAGCGAGCTTATTGGACTATGACGAATGAGGCCATGGCTCCAGAATTTTGGAATGACATCTGCGAGCAAACGAAGGAGAAGCTTAGTCAACTTGAACTATTTTATGAAGATGCTACACCATATCTGTATTTAAAAGAGCTCGTGGAAGGTGTCCGTACGAATACGGATGTCAGGCATGTTTTCGTTGATGAGGGTCAGGATTACTCAATGTTTCAATATGAATATCTCAAAAAGCTGTTCCCGCGAGCTCGCATGACGGTACTTGGCGATTTTGGCCAGGCAATCTTCACTCACGCTACGGAGTTGTATGGTATAGAATCGCCACTTATACAGCTTTACGGTGCGTCAGAAACAGACCTGATTCGTCTTGCACGTAGTTATCGATCTACCCGCGAGATTGTCGATTTCACAAAGTCGATGCTACCGAGTGGCAAGGAAATCGTTCCCTTTGAAAGAAGCGGAAAGAAGCCAAATCTATCAAAGGTTGACAGTCGCGCACAGTTGGCAATGTGTTTGGCGGAGGAGATTGCGACTCTTCAAACGGAAGGATTCACCTCCATTGCTGTGATTACGAAAACGGCTGCAGAAAGCATGGATGCTTACGACCTTTTAACCGAGCATGGATGTCCGTCCGTTCGCCTTATAACGAAGCAGACGCCTACCTTCGAGCAGGGGACGTTAATCATACCTGCATATCTTGCGAAAGGTGTTGAGTTCGATGCCGTTCTTATCTATGATGCATCCTCGCGGACGTACCATCGAGAAAGTGAACGCAAACTCTTTTATACGGCATGTACGCGAGCAATGCATCGTCTACTACTATTTGCAACAGACGATTGGACTCCATTCATTCAAACGTTGGATGCTTCTTTATATGATGTAAAATCTAGCACCTAACATTTTTTCGCTTGAAACCAAGCATCCCTCTATCGATACTTTTTTGAATAGTTTCGGATGCATTCAGGAAACTACTCTTTTTCTTACCGAAAAAGACTTCTACTGAACCAATTGCGTTAGCTATTGCAACGGCTTTATCATGGAGCGGCAAATAGGAAATCGCCACTGTGTAGATAAAATTATTCATAGCGGATTTGGTTCGATCAGGAGAATTATAAATGGTACTTTTCACCTGATCAAGCATGCTGAGAATTTTACTCTCACTAAATTCTACATCCGGGCGATTTCCTAAAAGCCAGCAATAACAGCTCCAGCCAGCCGACATTCGAAGCTCTTCGCCACTTGCAATCCATTGATCAGCAACTGTTTGAGCAATGTCGGTTTCAGCTAAAGTTACTGATACCACAGAATCAGATAACATATAAAAATATGCCCCGTCCATCCATCGATTAAAGTCCGCCTCAGTCATAGCCTCAGGATCTGCAATAATACCAGCAAAATACATGGCATCATAGTTCCCAGTAGCGTAAAGCTGCTCGGCCAGCTGCTGATTTTTCTTTATTTTCTTTGCTAGTGGTTTCATTGCTCCTGTAGCTACGCCAAAAAGCGGTTCTCGTGCGCCATTTCTTATGTAAGTATCTTTTGTTCGTTCCTTGCCAAGTGATTCTAGTTCTTGCATAACTATTTCTAAATCCATAAATCGTTCTCCTTTTATGTGAAAATGTAACTATCCATATACAGTTATCTCAAGCTAAGGGGAGCTCATTCGGGCTCTTTTTATTTTTGCAATACCCATTCATCGTTTTTAGCGCGTACACTCAATAAAACACTTTCTTCTGTAGAACTTCAAGAGCTTGTCTAACCTCTTCTAATTCATCTTCTGTTAAAGCCTCTATTTGCCTATTAAATTTCAACTCAATATTTTGAAATGCAGCATCCACCAGTTTCGTTCCATTTTCCGTAAGGCGGATGGAATGTTTTCTTTTATCGTCTAAGTCGGAATGCTTTTGGCATAAATCTTTTTCCATCAATTTGCGGAGCTCTCTACTCGCATTTGGTAATGAAATATGCAGACATTCACTAACTTTACTTAATGTAACGGGCTGGCAGACGGCTATATACTCGAGGATTTTATATTGCATAGGTGTGATTTCGTCAAACTTTACATCCTTGGTCATATCATTAGTCACTTGGTGGACTGAAGAAATAAACTGTACAAATTGTTCAAAAAGCTTACGTTTTTTCATTTTACATCACCTCACTTTAAAAATACCAAAAAAATTATCAAAAAACAATTATTTAATGATAATTATCAATTGACAACAATGCAAGAGGTGTGGTATTTTTTAGTTATCAAAAAACAACTAATGGGGTGAGTTATTGAAAACGTTAATTATCTATACACATCCAAATCATGAAAGTTTAAGTTATGCATTTTTGCAGGAGGCCCTTAAGGGATGTAAGGAGAATGAAGCAATTTTGGACATTCAAATACTCGACTTATATGAAGAGAAATTCGATCCTATACTTATATTTAACAAAGAAAAACGCAGAAGGGATATGGCGAAGGATCCCGACCTTATAAAATACAGAGAACAGTTGCTGTGGGCAGATAAAATTGTATTTATATATCCAATATGGTGGGGACGGCCACCAGCGATGTTAATGGGATACATTGATAAAATGTTCGCGGCTGGATTCGCGTATGAAGATAAAGGAGGATTATTACCTGACGGATTATTAAAGGGTAAGTCTGTAGTCTGCATATCTTGCATGAAAGGACCTACCCTATATCCACTCTTTTGGTTGAATAACGCACATAAAGCACTTATGAAGAAAGCGCTATTACAATATGTAGGAATTAAAAAAGTTAAGTTTTTTGAGTTTGGAAATATGGAAAGTCCTAAGGGAAAGCAACAAATAAAGCTAGAAAAGATATATCGGTACTTTAAAGATTTGACACAATGATTCCCAAGCATACAGCGCAAACAGAGGATTACATACGCCCCTCATCCCCTTGTTTAGGGACGGCAATCGATTGAAAGGTGTCTACTAATAGACTCAGGTGATTCGTAAGGTCTTCGCCTTGCATCACTGTTCCATGGCTAGGAATGACTAATGATGGGGAAAGGGATGCAAGAGTTCTAACGGAATTCTCTGCTGCACTCCAATTCTCTGTGAAGTATTTCGGTGGTCCATGTATCTCTTCTTCTTGAGTAAGAACGGAAAGAAATGATTCTTGCTCCACAGTAGTAAAAGCATCTCCGGCAATTAACGTACGGTCCTTTTCTCGATACAACGCAACATGTCCTATGGTATGCCCTGGTGTAGCAATCCATTTCCACTCTGGCAAGCCTGGAACTGAGCCATCCTCGGGTAGGGGAAGAGCCCTATGTCCCAAATTGATACTGGTATGGGGGAAATCAGGTGATATCTTCGCTACAAGACCTTCATCCACTGTAGGGTCCGCTTCTGGATAATCTTGCTTACCAGTAATGTATGGCAGCTCTTTGCTATGAATGTAGACAGGAACATCCCAAAGCTCAGCAAGTCTGATTACAGAGCCGACATGGTCGAAGTGGCCGTGGGTAAGAATGATGCACGAAGGCTTATTGTTTTCACCAAAACGCTCGTGGGCAGTATTGATAATATAATCGTAAGAACTATCAAGGCCAGTGTCGACAAGAACCCATTTTGAATGATTTTGGTTAGTACTATTTAGTGGTTCTCCAATCATACAAGCAGTAACGATAGTGAAGTTTAATACAAGAATATCAGAGGAAACTTCTTCAGAAGTTGTTGTTATGGCAGATAAGCCATTGATTATCGATTGAAACATCATATTCACTCATTTCTGAAATTGGATGGTAAAGCTTATCATTATTTTGCAGAAAAATAAAAAATCCATTCATGCGTAAATGGATTTTGATTCGAATTCCTTGGTTAATAAATAACACACCATGCCCACAATTAGCATCAGTGATCCAGCAGTCATCATCCAATCCTGATACCAACGATTTCTGATATTGGGCCAGCAATAAACATACCTATTGGAGCTGCAAAACTCAACACATGGTGACTAAGGATATAACCTTGTCGAGATTTTCCTGTGGTATGGTCTTCTGTATATAGGCACTGAAAGGAACTGACAATTACCAAATAGAGCCATCTTCGGAGGTTCTATTTTTTTTGCACATCAATTTTTTGCATTTTATCTGATGTACATAGCTTTGCATTAGCAACACATCAGTAATAAATTACTGTGTTTTTGCGTCAGTGCAACTTAGCAATCTCATCACCAAAGGCTTGGCGATTGCTAAGTTTTCTTTACATATAATGAGTTGGAAATGAAAAAGCTATTAACAGTTTAATGAAAGTTAGGTGGGTAGTGTATGTTCTTATTGCTAAAAGGTGGGGAATGCTACATTCCAGAGAGCATTGGGAAAAAAGACATCTTAATAGCCGTTGGTAAAGTATATAGGGTGGAAGATGAAATCTCTAAGGATAAGCTTTGGGATGTAGAAATTATCGATTGCTCTGACAAAATCATTATCCCAGGATTGATCGACCAACATGTTCATATCCTCGGTGGTGGTGGTGAAGAAGGGCCTGTCAGTAGAATCCCAGAAATTCAGTTAAGTGAAATAATCTGTGCTGGTGTGACAACAGTTGTAGGGGTTCTAGGCTTTGACAGTATCACCAGAAACATAGCAAACCTTTTAGCAAAAGCGAATGGACTACAGGCAGAAGGCATTACCTCATACATTTATACGGGAAGTTATTCAATTCCCACCTCGACTTTAACGGGGAAATCGATTACGGATATATCTCTTATTGATAAGGTGATTGGAGTAGGCGAAGTCGCTCTAGCGGACTATCGATCATCACACCCTACACTACAAATGTTGAAGGAGCTTTCCAGTGAAGCCAAAATGGGCGGGATGATCGGAGCTAAAGCAGGAATTGTCCATATGCATATTGGCGATGGTAAAGAAGGAATCAAGCTATTATTCGAATTAATTCATGAAACGGATTTTCCTATTGAAATGTTCATTCCGACGCATATCAATCGCAACAAAAAGCTATTTGAGCAAGGCATACAATTTCTTGATATGGGCGGATTTATCGATATGACTGCTGGAGAAAGCTCGGAAAAGGGCTATAGTGTACCGGATGCACTTGCAAAACTTGTCCAAGAGAATAAAAATTTGGACAACGTAACAGTTTCATCTGATGGCAACGGGAGTAATTTAGGGAATGGAATTTGTAAAATGACTCAACTGTTCAATGATCTACGTGATTGCATACAATATAAAAATATAGACATCGAAACTGTGATCAAGACTGCCACAATCAATGTAGCGAAATTTCTAAAGCTGTACCCGCAAAAAGGCACAATAAAGCCCGAAAGCGATGCAGATATACTTATGTTGGATAAGAAAACCCTTGCGATTGATACGGTGATTGCAGGTGGAAAGGTTTTCATGAAGGACGGTCAAATCACGAAAAAAGGTACGTTCGAAAACAATTAATAACCATAGATAACAATCTTAAATAACAAACACGAAACAATCACAAAAAACAACACAAAATCCTGGAGGTTAGACATGGAATCAGACAGAAAAGGTACCCTTATGATCATAGGCGGGGCGGAAGATAAAACAGATGAAATGAGAATTCTGAAAAAGTTTGTTAGGCTTTTACCAAGTGATGACTCAAAGCTTTTGGTACTAACAACAGCTACGAAATTGCCTGATTCTGTGGGAGAAGAGTATCGTAAGGTATTTGATGGTCTGCATATGACCAACATAGATATCCTTAATATAGACAGTCGTGATGATGCTAACGATGATGAAATTGTAGAAAAAATCAGAGGGGCTGAAGGAATCTTTTTTACTGGGGGAGACCAGTTGCGGATTACTAGTATCATTGGTGGGTCTAAAGCATATGAGGCGATGGTTGAATGCTATCTCAACGGTGGGGTGATTGCAGGAACTAGTGCGGGTGCTTCCGTCATGAGTAATATTATGATTGTCGAGGGAGAGAGTAACGAACCTGCGCGAAAATGTACTCTGAAGGTTGCTCCTGGTTTTAATTTACTAAAAAACTCAATTATTGATCAGCACTTTGCCCAACGTGGTCGTATCGGAAGGTTGTTTTGTGGAGTTGCTGCAAATCCAGATATCTTAGGAATAGGTATCGATGAAGATACCTCAATTATCGTCTACCCAGATGACACCTTTGAAGTATACGGTACGAACTCCATTACCATAGCCGATGGGAAATCGATTCAGGATTCCAATGTGTCAGAGCTTGAACCAGATGAAATTCTGGCGATTACGAATATAACGGTACATGTATTACCAGATGGGTATTGTTTTGACTTGAAAAATAGAGAAGTTTTTAAGCATTAGGAATAATACTTTAAGACTTGGAGGCCATTGCTTTGAAGATTATCAGCATGAAGACTTTTACTGGAAGAAATATATATAGTCATAAACCAGTTGTGAAAATGTTACTGGATCTGGAAGACATACATGACAAAACTACTGTAGATTTCAAAATGTTTAATAAGAGGTTACTAGAGCTATTTCCGAATTTAGTACAACATCACTGTGGATTAGGAAAGCATGGTGGTTTTGTCGAAAGAATTTTAGAAGGCACATTTTTTGGGCATGTAATAGAGCATGTCATTTTAGAGCTTCAGGTCATTTTAGGCTATGATGTTTACTTTGGTAAGACACGATTACACCAAGAACCTTCTCTGTACAACGTAGTTTTTGAATATCAAAATGAGACTGTTGCTGTGGAATGTGCAGTCCAAGCAATTCACATTGTCGAAGGTATTATGAAAACCCAGTACGTTAATACCTCTAACATTATATATGACTTAAGAAAAATACAAGAAAAAAGCGAACTTGGACCTAGCTCTAAAGCTATTTATGAAGAAGCGAAAAGGCGTGGAATTCCAGTGAGAAGATTAGGGGAAGATAGCCTCCTAGAACTTGGTTATGGTAAGTACGCGAGATTCGTCCAAGCCGCCCTTACAGATGCGACCAGTGGCATTGCCATTGATTTATCCTGCAATAAAGAACTAACGAAGCAAATCCTGATGGAGAATAATATCCCTGTTCCAATCGGTGCCATTGCGAATTCACTGGACGATGCAATCGTGATAGCAGATGAGATTGGGTATCCTGTGGTATTAAAACCATTGAACGGAAATCAAGGCAAAGGTGTAGTGTTAAATATCAACACACCAGAAGAGCTTGAAGAGAATTATAGGATACCGACAGACTACAACAATCAAGTAATCGTTGAGAAATATGTTACTGGACGAGATTATAGAGTACTTGTTATCAATGATAAGGTATGTGCAGTGGCAGAGCGTAAAGTGCCTGAAATTGTAGGGAATGGCATACATACGATTAGAGAATTAGTCAATATAGAGAATAACAATGAGCTAAGAGGATATGGACATGAGAAGCCTTTGACGAAGATAAGACTCGATCGAATTGCGTTAAACTATCTCGAGAGATTTGGGCTGCACGAGCATTCAGTTCCGGCGTTGGGGCAAGTGATTAAGTTAAGGGAGAACGGCAACATTAGCACTGGCGGCAGTGCAAGGGAATGTACGGATGAGATACATCCAGACAATATTGCAATTGCGATAAACGCAGCAAGAGCAATTGGACTAGACATAGCAGGAATTGATATCACTTCGTCAGATATATCGCAGCCAATGAAGGACAACGGTGGCGCAATTATTGAAGTCAATGCAGTACCAGGGTTACGCATGCACCTACATCCATCGGAAGGAAATAGTATAAATGTTGCTGCCGATATTCTAGATTACCTGTATCCTGACGGGACTCCATACTCCGTTCCAATTCTAGCGATTACTGGAACCAATGGGAAAACAACGACCACGAGAATGGTAGCTCATACACTTTGTGTATCAGGAAAAAAGGTTGGAATGGCTTCGTCCAGTGGCATCTACATTGACAAGAACTGCGTATTAAAAGGCGACAATACAGGGCCGAAAAGCGCAAGGAATATACTTAACTCCAAAGATATAGATGCGGCAGTTTTGGAAGTGGCGAGAGGTGGCATTGTAAAAAGGGGATTAGGATATGATCTTGCGGATGTAGGGGTTATTCTTAACATTGGTGATGATCATATTGGCCAAGATGGTATTGATACTAGAGAAGATTTGGCTTTTGTCAAATCATTAGTCGTGGAAGCTGTGAAGCCTGAAGGCTACTCTGTCCTCAATGCAGATGATCCAATGGTGGAGTACTTTATGAGTCGCGCCTGTGGAAGTATCATTCTATTCTCAAGGAATCCACTCAATCGAGTACTTATACAACACATAGAACAGGGACATACAGCGATGTATACCCAGGATCATCATATATTCCTTTGTGAAAAAGGGGAACATACGAAGCTCATAGATGTGAGTAGTATCCCAATTACTTTTGACGGCAATTTAGAGTGTAATATAGAAAATGTATTGGCAGCAGCAAGTGCTCTTTATGCGATGCATACACCAGTCGATATGATTAAGCACGGGTTACGGACATTTATTCCAGATATCCAAATGAATCCAGGTCGATTTAATATTTTTGAAATAGGTAATAAAAAAGTCATGATTGACTATGGTCATAATATTAACGGATACAAAGAGGTCGGGAAATTTATAAGCAAGTTAAATGTTTCTCGATCGATTGGCGTGATTGGTGTACCTGGTGATCGATCGAACGAGCAAATTATCAGTATTGGTGCAAAATGTGCGGAGCTATTTGAAAAAGTGTATATAAAAGAAGATAAAGACTTAAGGGAGCGAAACCCAGGAGAGGTCGCATATCTTCTTCATCAGGGGTTATTGAGCGCGGACTTCAACCCAGATAATATTCAAGTGATACCTTGCGAGGTTGAGGCATTAAGAACTGCAATCTCAGAGTCAGAGGATGGGGACTTTATTACACTGCTCTATGAAGATTTGGACCCAGTGGTCTCACTGATAACAGAATTGCAAAACGAAGAGTTAAGCAAATTAGAACTTTCACTAACATCATAGGAATTACAGATTGTTACGTGAAGCATGAAGCGCCTTGAGAAATCAGGGTGTTTTTTGCATAGTCAGAATGTTCATTTACCGTTAAAAATTGATTCGAAATTGTTCACAAAAAGTTCACTTACATGAAAAATTTATTGTAGCTATAATTACAAAGTATAAAGAAATGAAGCGATGGGATTGATGATATATGAAAAAGAAGATTAGCATTGAACAACCAAAATTGAATAGAGAATTAGAGGAGAGAAAATTTTCGGATATATACTATGAAGAAGATCCACAATTATTAAATTGTATGGTGACGGGATCTAATGCAGATAATGAAACATTGGAAAAAGCAGTATTCTCTAAGGTTATTTTTAAAAATGTTACTTTTATTCGTGCAGATTTTCGTAGAATTGACATGACGGATGTGATATTTGAGAATTGCAATCTTTCCAATGCGGTGTTAAGTGAAGGAATCATTAATCGAGTACAGTTTAAAGATTGTAAGCTAACGGGCGTGGATTTTTCTAACGCAAGCTTTGGAAATGTAACATTTGAAGATTGTCATGCTGATTTGTGTAACTTTACTGAAGCCAGATTCAAGTTACTGAGTTTTAGCAGATCTTCTCTAAAAAGCGCAAACTTTTTTGACTGTAATCTACAGAAAGTAGTGTTTTCACAATGTGATTTAAATGAAGCGGATTTCATCGAAACGAATTTAGATGGGATCGATATAAGTACATCTACATTTGAAAACGTCAATATATCTATGAACAGTTTAAGTGGTTGCATCGTATCTACCCAACAAGCCATAGAATTCTCAAGACTATTGGGATTAAAGATCATAGATTGATTTGTAATTTGATAATAAAAGCAGCGGAGCTTAATGGCTCCGCTGTAGTTCATGTTGAAACCTAATGTACTCACTATTTACCCGCGGAAAATAATATAGATAAGGTATCCAAGGTAAGCAACTGCAAGGGTTCCTCCTTCGATTTTACCGACACGAGAGGCTGAACGAGAGAAGAAGAACAATATAACACTCAGAAGAATCATGAGTAGCACATCTGTGAAGATTTTGCCGTCTACTGGCAATGGTGATATGACAGAAGAAGCACCTAATATAAAGAAAATATTGAAGATGTTGCTTCCGACGATATTACCGAGTGCAATTTGACTTTGCTTCTTAAGTGCTGCTGTAACGGAAGTGACTAATTCCGGCAGTGATGTTCCAACTGCCACGATTGTCAGGCCCACTAAAGTTTCACTCATTCCTAGCGCATAAGCAATCTTTGTACTGCTATTTACGACCAAGCTACCACCGAGGATAATACCTGTAAGACCGCCAAGAGTTAACAAAATATACTTCGTCCAGACTTTACTGCCTGTCTGTATATACGTGTCATTGACGCTATCTTCAAGTGCTTGTTCGCGACTGTTTCTTGCAGTTTCAAAGATATAGTACAAGAAGATTGTAAATATCAACAGAAGAATTAGGCCGTCGCCGCGAGTCACAAGGTTTGAGCTATAAGACTGTAGCGAGATATCACTGATTAAGATCAGTAATGCGATACTACCCAATAAAGTAAACGGTATTTCTTTTTTTATTGTGTTGCTTTCCACTTTCAATGGGTTTAGCATAGCCGTGATACCGACAACCAGCGTGATGTTAAATATATTACTCCCAACAATGTTCCCTAAAGCTAAATCGGCGCTTCCATTGATGGAGGCCAAAATACTTACAATCGCTTCTGGGGAACTGGTGCCAAAAGCGACAATCGTTAAACCAATTAAGAGAGGGGGGATTTTCAATAGGCCCGCAATATTTGATGACCCCTCCACAAAATAATCAGCCCCTTTAATTAGTAGGACAAAACCTAGTAACAACAGTACATACGTCATTGAATACGCTCCTTAACCAAGAATATAAGTAAATCAAAAATAGCCTTCCCCAAAACGGAAAAGGCTACAATTAATATAAAAACCTTTGCCTTTTCCGGCAAAGGTCTCGTTAACAACGTGTACGTTGCAACAAAGCCGGTGGTTAAACCACGTGATGACGACTTTGTCTCTCTAACTACTCCCCTTTGGGTCTGAAGTTAAAAATAATATAGCATGGCAAAACGGTGAAGTCAATGGATTTGCTAACAACTCCTAACAATTCCCTGAATATTAAGCTTGGGAATACAAAGCCTAAACTTAGGAGGTGAAAATAAATGACTCACAAAACGAATATGAACAACCAACACAACGATAAAAATATTGCAGAGGGAATCAAGAACACTGCAGGAGCTGCGTTTCACACAGTCCATAGCGCATTAGAGGTTACGGAAGACGCAGCGATGAGTGCAGTAGATGCAACGGCGAATGCAGTGGATGGAGTTACAGATGCTACTATGAATGCTGCTCATAAGGCCTCAAATGTAGCAATGAATGCAGCAGATAAAGCTTCGGATGCAGCTATGAATGTAGCACACAGAGCATCAAATATGGTTAGTGATATGACTGATAACAAGAATGACAGAAGTGGGAAGAAGCATTGATAGAAACATCTAAAAACGCCAAGTTTGGCGTTTTTTTATTGGGACTATGTAACAATACATGTTATGCTATTATGTCAGATTAAATAGTAGCATAAATCTCCATAGGCTCATAAGATATTTGCAGATAAATTTTTTGATGATTGATATAGCAATCGTCGTAGCGATTTTTAGCTCTATAACTTTATGAAGTTGATTCATTTTATAAAAAAAGACCATTTTACATTTTCAACGCCAGCCATAGACATACAAATGCAGCTCTTGCAGCACCCGAGTCAGCACCATAAACGATAACAATAGTATCTGTAGTTATACCATAATTGGCCATAACCGCTACAATCTCGTCTCCTGTTTTTATATCCCAATAGGTTGTTCTTCGATGTCTTCAAATGTACTGCTCCCGGAATATGGGCATCTAATTAGCATTGGATGATCAAAAGAAACATACACGTCGTGGGCCAGATAAAATAATAGCTCTTCTAATTGGAGGAAGGCTAAATATTTTTTTTGCTTCATAGATTCTGGCAAAGTTTTCATTATAGCGAATTTGTTGTGGTTACGATTCATCCTCTTCGTCATCAATATACAAAGGATGGATGGAGTCTAGCGGTTTCGGTTCCATTTGCTACGGCAGTTACGTTATTTAAAAATTTCGCTTTTATTAAATGTTTTAAAGGTTGGTCTACCGTATTGAAATACGTAAATACTTTACTTGCTTTCTCATCCCACTCGATATAACAAGTTAAATAGTCATTGGCTGTCAATTTTGTTCTAGATGTGCCTCTTTCTGGTACACATTCAAACTCTTCATCTTCACCCATTGCTCTGTAATCACACGTTAATTGTTCATCTAGTTCAGCTAACTCAAAACCATATGCGGTATCTACACAATTATAATGAAAACTATGATTCATATACCTTGCATGGTCCCAACATAGAATATACCCATCATCATCTTCATAGGAGCATTTATATATATACTCTTGTCTAGCTTCATCGAGACTTTCAATGTAATCCTCATCAAGAACCATATCTAATTCATCTTGAATCCAGATAATGGTTTCTTTAGGGATTAATTTTGTAGCAAACACACCTATGCCGACTTTATCACTTACATATTTAATTTCTGACCAGAATGTATCAAAAATAAGCTCTCCTTATCATTCTTTGCTGTCTTTAATGTAAAGCACTACAAATTGATCGACGTTGATTGTACTTTTCTTCTAATACAAAGCCCTATTTCCTTTAAGAGACTATCCAATGAATTGTCAACAGTAAACTAGACAACTTTTTTAAGGTGATTAAGTTTATATTGAATCGGTGTCATATAAAATGACAACCGTATAAAAACTGTCTAGTTCAGGGTATCTATCTAGATATTTAGAGAGGCATTTTGCTATTACTTTTCGTATGTGGCTAATAAAAATAAATCAAAGTAGTATAAAACACTTGAAGAAAGACCTTCCCCTTTAAAAAAAAGGGAAAATAACGCTTTATTTAATAAATATGCTAGAGCGGCTATCTATAGGGCAAGAAGATGAATTTGAGTTATATGGAAAATATAAGGCAAAGCTTTCATGGAATTGATAGATTAAAGGATCGACCTGGGAAGGTGGGTAATAGAAGACTTTGACTTGGTGGGAGATATTGGAAAGCGTGAAATGGTTACAAAATCCTTAAGATGTCGTACAATTTAAGTTGTACGACATGATTCGATATAAACCGTCAAAAAATTACAATTTATTCTATAACATATATTAACAGATATTACAATGATACACCATACTTTTTCACGAATTCAAAAATTCTTTTAAACAATCGTTAACGTAATCAGGCGATTCTTTTTTTAGAGGATCAATATTATGTAAATATCGTTGAGTAGTATTAATCTGCTCATGTCCAAGGTTTTCTTGAACATGCTTTAAGTTAGCTCCCTGAGCTAATGCTAGAGTAGCATGAGTATGGCGCAACCAATGAGGAGTAACTTTTTTATCAAAAGTGCACTTATCCCGAGCATTTTGTATAATTCGCTCAACTTGACGAACAGATAAGGAAAACAAGGTCGCTTTAGTTTGCCCCGAATATTTTGATAGGGATACTAAATGTTCATTTAGCAAATCCCATAATTTTCTAGGTACTTTAACCTCTCGTTGCTTCCCTCCTTTACCGTTTACTATACGCAACCAGATTAATGTATCAGAGGCGTCAAAATAAAAGTGGTCCCAACATATAGAAAGCAATTCAGAAACTCGAAGTCCTAATAATATTAAAATTAAGCCAATCAGATAATCACGATTACTTTGTTTTTTTAATTCTAGAAGCAGCATCTTTGTTTCACGTATTGTAAGATAGTGATGTTTGCTATTAATCGGCACTTTGGGTATTTGGAGACAGGTTGTAGGATTCTTTTGAAAAAAACCTATGTTAAGGTCACTACCCCATTTATATAGGGAACGAATTGGTGCTATTCGGTTAGCGACAGTAGCTGGTGATAATGGTTTTTTGCTTTTAGTATGTATTCCATTCATTAAACTCAATTTATAAAGCTCTAATTCTTTCCATGTTATTAAATGAAGTGCTTTAAATCCAATAAAAAAACGAAATTCGTCGATGGATCTCTTATAATTCCTCAATGTATTTTGAGACCAAGGACGGGATAATAAAAAAATATTAATGATTTGTTCATCTGAAAAACTGTCAGAATTCATAATGACCTTTATTTGAGAATCTTGAAAATGTTGATAAATACTCATGAGAACCCCCTTAAGATGTCGTACAACTTAAATTGTACGACATCTTAAGGATATTGTCTAAGGGGAGGTGGGGTTATTTGTTCAGCAATTTATACCATTGTTTTCAGCCTATACGTAGAATTAATAATCTAGAGATTTTCGGATGGGAGGCACTTTTGCGGGGACCCGATTCACCAACGAAACTATTTATGGAAGCTGAGAAAAATGGGATGTCAATAGTTTTGGACATGCTGTCTCAAACACAAGCACTTAAAACAATGAATGAGAATAATTTCAGGGGTAAGAGGTTCATTAATTGTAATTTATGTACATTTACTAATGATAAAAGTTTATTAAATAGACTGCATGAATTACCACAAAAGGAAAGCATTGTAATTGAAATCACTGAGGGACAGAGATTTTATGAATGTGATAGGTCGAAAATCAGATACACAATAAAAGAACTTAAAAGAATAGGAGTCAAAATTGCAATTGATGATTTTGGTTCTGGGTACTCCAATCTCTTTTTAATTGATTATTTGGAACCGGATTATATAAAAACAGATCGATCTCTTATAACAAATATTATGGACAAGGGAAAGCAATTTACACTAATGAAAGCAATCGCTAAACTAGGCAGAGAAATGAATGTGATTATTATCGCTGAAGGGATTGAAAATGAGATACAAAAAGAATTATTACTAGATTGTGGGATTGAATTAGGTCAAGGCTGGTTGTTTGATCCACCAATCGAAAGAAATAACACAAAAGAATTTAAGTAAATTGCACCTAGGCAAACACGAGGTAAGGGGAACAAGGTAGAGGATTTGCAGTCATAACTGACGAAGTACGCAAGCTAGCAGAGGATTCTTCTAATGCAAACTAATAAGCTTGGAACACTCATTAAAGAAATACAAAGCGGGGTCAACGAAACTATTAGTGCAATGAATGAAAGTACAGAAGAAGTACTAAGTGGCACTCAAGCTACAGAAAAAACAGAAGCAGTATTTGTAACGGTTAATAATATGCAAACTCTGTTAAACAGACATCCAAGAAGTAGCGAATAGCATCTAAAAACGCCAAGTTTGGCGTTTTTTTATTGGGACTATGTAACAATACATGTTATGGCTATTATGTCAGATTAAATAGTAGCATAAATCTCCATAGGCTCATAAGATATTTGCAGAATAGATATTTATGAGAAGGAGTTTTTATATGCATATACAAAATAATGACCAATCGGCACAAACAACAATTATAGCCGTTGCAAGGGGTGATGTAAACGGCGATTTAATACCTGATAATGTTTACTTGACAGGAACGCAGGACCCCTCGAGTCCTTTTATCCAAAACATTACACTTATAATTGAAAACGGGAACACAGGCGCATTTACAAGAATTCCGTTAAAAGAAAATGCAAATGCAGGATACAATCCTACATTATTTCTAGGGGATTTTACTGGGGATGGTGTAGACGACATCTTAATCAGTATTAATTCTGGTGGTAGTGGTGGAATGATGTATCATTACATTTATTCCTTTACAAATAATAAATCTAAATTACTATTTAATTTCGAAGTGTATAATGAGCAATACAAATATACCGTAACATATCAAAACAACTATAAGGTGAAAGTTGTTAGTTTAAATAATAACAAAACATTTATTATAGATATTTCGGACCGAGGCGCGGAGTACCTAAATGAAATTTATGATGCTAATGGGAACTTGAAAGCACCTATTACTGGTTTTGTGAATCCTATCAGCGGAATGTATCCCGTTGATTTCGATGGGAATGGTGTGTATGAATTACTTGCGTATCAAAGGATAGCAGGAAGATATAATGCAGATTCCTTAGGATATGTGCTTAATACGTTACACTGGAAAAATGACAGGTTTGCTTTAGAGCAACAAAATGTAGCGATTTTTGGGTCACAGAATATTTAATACTCTCTAGAACTGTGGGATATTGTTTCTAGTAGTAATAACGTAGTTAGAGCGAAAGCTAATGATTTATAGTGGGAACCTTAATACTTTCCTCATTGATCAAAGAAATATGAAGTTCATGATTACCATTAATAGACGCGAAAAAAACATCCTTTAAATTATGGACGCCTTGAATCGCTAAATGCTCTAACAACCATTGTTGGTCTAAATTGAAATCCTCTAGGATATCCGGATAAACGGTCCCTTCTATAATAACTGGTACAGCAATGGAAGATGTTGATCGATTTATCTTCATATCTTCTAAGGTGACCGTATTTTTTTGAGGTATTTTTAGGACACTTATACTACCATTGGCTTCGACAATCGCCGTTTCGACCTCTTTTATATCAAAAACATCTTTTTCGCGAAGCATCTGTAGTATGTTATCAATAGAGTATCTAATTTTCTTGAGATTTTTATTAAGAAACTTCCCGTGTTGGATGACAATAGTCGGTTCAAAGGTTAACAATCTCCCTATGGTTCGATTTGAAATCTTCCAATTGGCAACAATTCTTTGGAGAAACCCGATGGCGACAATAGCTACTGCTGTTGGTAGATGATGGACATTAGGGTCAGCTATATCTGCTCCGACAACGGAACCAAGGGTCACAATGATTAGAAAATCAAATACTGGAAGCTGTCCAATGGCACGTTTACCCATGTATATGGCAATTAATAAAAGTAAGGGTAAAATTGTGACAATTCGCCCTAAAACTAATAATATTTCTTTCAAAGATTCTATCATATAGCCTTTCACACTCTTTCCTGGGATTGCAGTTCAAAGAAAGTTTCGTTTTGAATGCATACAAGACATTTTTTCCTGAAAGCAGTAGTGCCATACATTTTTTTTAAACAATAAAAATTGGGGAATGTTTTAGCCTTGGGGGCTAACAATGCTCCCCTTTTTTGCGTGCCAAGTTCTAAGCAAAAGGTGACCATGAACTATTGAATTACACGAAGGAGCAATATACAGAAACATTAAATTGGTTTAAAAGATATCTTCCATAAATATAGAATACACAGCGGGCCCCCTTCTATTATCTCATTAAAAATGGGGAAGCTAATGGATAGTATAGATTATATTTGTTATAAAAATTAGCGTTCTATGGTAGTATAAGAATTATTAATATTCCTTGAAAAATTAACATAAAAGGGGATCAATCAGATGGAATACAAAGTGGTTGAGAAAAGCGCGTTTCAGGTTATCGGGAAAGAACGAACGATTACAACTGTAAATGGGGAAAATCTTGAGCTCATAACTGAGTTTTGGGCCGATAGCGCTGAAGATGGGACTGTAGAAATGCTTAGAGGACAAGCAGGTAGCCTTGGGCTTCTTGGTATATGCATGAATTTTGACCATGCTCAAAGTGAACTAACGTATATGATTGCAGTGGAAAAGCCAGCTACAGAAATAACTGGTTGTTTTGTCGAAAGAGAGATATCAGCAAGTACTTGGGTGATTTTTGAGTCTGTTGGGGCCATCCCAGAGGCGATACAGAACCTATGGGAGAAAATATTTGCCCAATGGTTTCCTGTTGAAGGATATGAACCATCTAGTGCGCCCATATTAGAGGTATACCCAATTGGTAATCAAAAAGATGCACAATACAGATGTGAAGCGTGGGTGCCTGTGATTCAAAAGTAATATTTTTATAATAGTGGGAGGAACGCAATGATTAGAATGATTGGATGGGGAGCGGCCCTGTTTGTAGTGCTTGCGATAGGTGTTATTGCGATTATCATGTACATCGGTAACAGTAAAGTGCCGGATCATTTAGGTGTAGTCGACGGTAGACTAGCACCATTACCTGATTCGCCAAATGCAGTGTCCAGCCAGACTGACAATCCAGAAAAACGTGTAGAACCACTACCGATTTTAGGTGACAAAGTAAACAGTATGGAAAAAATCAAGCAAGCGATTCTGGCATATGGTGGGTCCACAATTGTCAACGAGCGCGAAGAATACATACATGTTGTATTTTCAACTCCAAGGATGAAGTATAAAGATGATGTTGAGTTCTACATAGACGAAGCAAATCAAGTGATTCACATCCGCTCTGCATCACGTGTGGGACATTCCGATTTAGGACTCAATCGGAAAAGGTATGAGGAATTAAAGGGCTTATATATGCAGTAAATAGAAAGTTATTAAATACAAAACCCTTATGGGTTACTTATAATAGAAATATACACAGAACTATGATAGTGTATACAGCATAACGACAGAGGAAGTGACATAACATGATTAGTATTACAATACCAGTAGCAGATGTAACGATTACGAAAAAAGATAACCCTGAGGGTAGCAATATTTACGGTTTTACTGATTTTCACCTGATTCCAAGGGACAAGGGTGGAATTTTCATGTTTTATAATCATGACGGAGAGCTATTGTTCGTCGGCAAAGCAAGGAAGCTTAGACAAAGAATAAAAAAGCACTTTGAAGATACAGTATCCGCCATTAAAATGAGTCGGGATGAAGTGGTAAAGATTGAAGTATGTATTGTTGAAGATCCTGTACATAGAGAGATTTATGAAACGTATATTATCAATGAACTAAAATCTAAACATAATGTGGATAAAGTATTTTTTAAGTAAAACATTATGAAGTTCAGAGTTAGTTATGTGATAGAAAAAGGTCTAGATTTCTCTGAGAAGAGTCTAGACCTTTTCTTTTGTGCAATTTTTAAACTTTAGCAATACGTGTACGTTATCTCTTCACCACATTAAAGTTCTCTTGAATCAGTAGCCAGTTTTGTGGGAAAGAAAGCCCTAGCTTCCAATAGCTTACCCCCCGTAGTCCTAACTCCTTCACAAGATTGAACTTCGCTTGGATTGAACGTGCATCCTCGAACCAAACCTTATGCAATCGTCCTTCAGCATCTCGGTAATCGAAATGAGGTGCTTGCGCAGTAAAATCATACTGAATGGCTACGTTGTTCTGTGCTGCAATTTCAATCGCCCTTTGTGGACTAACTGCTCTTGCATATGGTCCGCCAGGAACATACGGCAATGTCCAGTCGTATCCGTACAGGTTCTGACCCATCATAATCTTTGAAGCAGGCATTTCCGTTAAGGCATATTCTAACACCTGGCGCACGGGTCCAATAGGGGATACTGGCATTGGTGGTCCACCACTATAGCCCCACTCGTAGGTCATGATTACAACAAAGTCAGCAATTTCACCATGGGCTCTATAATCATGGGCTTCGTACCATGGGCCGACCTGAGTAGCGCTAGTCTTCGGTGCTAATGCGGTTGACATTAACAAGCCTTGAGCAGATAATCTTGCCTTGGCTCTACGCAGAAAGTTGTTATAATTCTCCCGAAGTTCAGGTGGGAGGAACTCCAAATCAAAGTGAACGTCTCCAAAGTTATAACGTCTTGCCTCGGCGATGATATTATCCAATAATCGATCTTGTAGCTCAACGTTAGTTAATATAATTCTGCCAAGCTCAGCACTAAACTGACCACCTTCTAGATTCGTCACAACTAGCATTAATGCTGCACGGTTTGCCTGCGCGATGGCAGGAAAATTGTTCATCGGTGGACCTTGCAATGTTCCGTCTCTTTGAATTTGGTAGCTAAATGGTGCAAGATAAGTTAACAAGGGTGCAGCGTTACGTGTAGCTTGCTCTAGAGCAGGAGTAACAGCTCCTCCCAATGGCTCTACATATGCGTTAATCTCTGCATTTGTTCTAGGTCTAGGAGGAATATAGATTCTTAAGCCAACAGGGAGCGGCTGCGTTGGAGATATTTGATTGATTCTAGCAAGCTCTAGATAATTCACACCAAATCTTCGTCCAATGGAGAATAGGCTGTCTCCTGGGCGCACCCAGTAAAAGCTTCCCACAATCGGAATGACTAAAGCCTGACCAACTACCAGAACATTTGGGTTGGGTATTTCATTTGCCGATGCTATTGCAGCCGCAGTCGTATTATAAGCCTGGGCAATTCCGAACAACGATTGTCCACGTTGGACAACATGAATTTGCATGTAGATCTCCTTCTTTTCATAGATATTTACCTATATCATTATATGAAGGAAAAAGAAAAGTGCTATTGTATTCCATTTAATAAAAAGTTAATGATTTTACAGGCTTGAATGGAAAGGAGTTTCATATATTTTTAACGAATACTATAAAATGGTAAATGCTAGAACTACATAAAGAAAACTTAGTTCAGCTGGAGTTTTTTACTCCACCTGAACTCTAGTTGCACTTATTTCGAAGTTTAGCAAAAATATAAAGTGAGTCCACGGATTCAATAGTTTAGAAAGGTGTAGAACAATGAAAAGGAATTTATTCACAAGAAAGATCCTATTTGTATTTTGTGTTACGTTGCTTACTGCGTTACTCGTAGCATGTGCAGCGAAAGAAGTGAACACAGTACCGGTAGAGGATAAAGAAAAGCGAGTAAAAGTTGAAAAACCAATGCTACTATCGATGGGGGAAACATTAGTTACCAAAGCAGATATCGTGCCCTCCCAAGAAGTTAGTGTAGTAGCGGAGGCAGAAGGTACAATGGTTGCCCGTAAGACGCAAATCGGCAAGTTAGTGAAAAAAGGAGATATCCTATTCACGATTGAAAACAGCTCCATTGATTTAGCCCTATCAAAGCTTCAATTAGAGAAAGAGATTGCTAGAAAGCGATTAGATAACGCGAAAATAGAATATGATAATTCGGTAACTCTCCGAAAAATGAGCCTTGAGAAACTAGAGCAGCAAAAGTTGATACTTGAGCGGGAAATGGAACGCTTTCAGCAGCTCTACGAAGCATCAGCAATTCCTAAGAAAGAACTAGAAGCAATAGAAGACCAAATCAAATTGCTTGCATTAGATATTAAGCAAGGGAAAGAAGGATATCGTCAGCTTTTACAAAACCAAGACCTAGCGTTAATGGAAGTTCAACTCAAGGAATTAGATATCGCATTGCAAGACATTTCACTTAAACAGGATAAGTTGCAGATTCGTGCGCCAATTACTGGAGTAATCACGGAATTGCAAGGGGCCGTAGGGATGAAGCTTCGTGGTGGAGAACCAGTAGCGAAAATAGAATCCCACCAGCCGTTATATGCTCGCGCAGAGATTGCTGAACACGAACTGATATATGTACAAAACCGAAAGTCATTTCCCTTACAGGTTACCGTGTTAAATGAAACGCTAGATTCGCAGCTATTATTTATATCGCCATCACCAAAATCGGGTAAGAACGGATATAAGATGGAGCTGCAAATTGCGAACAATCATAATCACAAATTGTTACCGGGAATGAGTGCGCAACTCGTGTTATCCGACGACCGATCCCAGGAAGTCATGACGGTGCCAAATAGTGCATTATTCCGTGATGCAGACGAGTACCATGTGTTTACGGTTAAAGAGGGGAAAGCAGTAAAGACACTCGTTGAAATCGGTAGAAGAAATAAGGAATATGTAGAAATTATTAGTGGGCTAACAAGCGAAGACGCAGTAGTAGTATTAGGTCAGAATCAATTAGAAGACGGTGACATAGTCGTCGTTTTACAATAGGAGGGATTTACATGTTATCCTTTCTATTTAAAAGGCCTTTAATTATTTTTCTCGTTTCATGCATGGTGATGATCGCAGGGACAATCGCGACGTTACTACTACCGATTCAAATTTTGCCAAAAGTCGATGAACCAACCCTTTCTGTTAGAATTGTGTTAGACAAAGAAACGGATTTAGATGAAGTAGAGCGAGAGGTTACTCTGCCACTAGAGAATGTGGTTTTATATTCTGATATTGTCAAACGGACGACAGCGACCACGACGACGAAGAACGTCAATATCCATTTAGTCATGAAAGATAGTGCTTCTGAAAGTCAAATTAATAAGCTGCAAGATACTATCAATCAACAAATCAACTCAGTATCTCTTAAGATTAGTTCCAGTGAAGTGAAACAATTCTCGACAGAAGATGATACGTTTATGAGTATTGCCGTGGTCCCTGAGGACATAGAGAACGAAACGATTCGCAATGAAATCCGGGACGTCCTGATTCCGAATCTGCGACAAATCCCGGAACTTCGGAAAATTGAGCATAACTTAGGCACTTATGACGAGTATTATGTTTTTGAGATGAAGCCAGGAAAAGTACAAAGCTTGCAAAAATCAGCGCAAGTCATTCAAGAGATTCAAGAGAATTTTACCGCGCCCTTGTTAGGAACCATCTCCTATAATCAAAGTCAATATCGGGTAAAAAGCGAATCGGTTGTAACGAGCCCAGAAGATATTATGAATTTCCGCTTGAGTACGGGGGAGTTATTGATAGATCTCGTTGATATGCGGATGGAGAAAAAAGCGACCAAGGTCATCACACGTTTAAACGGGAAAGATTATTACAGTGTTGATTTAAATATTTCGTCATCAGAAAGCGAAGTAAAAACAGCGAAAAAAGTCCGTGACATGCTAGATAAAATACATGGAAATAAGACAACAGACTGGCAATTTTATTATATTTGGGATGCCTCAAACTTTATCGGGCAGGCAATTACAGAGTTATTAATAAATATTGGTATCGGGACACTTGTGGCAATAGGCGTACTGTTTATAGTGTTTCGCAATGTTCGCACGATTCTTGTCATAGCAATCAGTATTCCTATTTGCATTATGACAACGCTGTTGGTTCTTAAGCTATTCAATTATAGCATTAACATTATGACACTCATGGCTATCGGAATTGGTACAGGGATGATAGTGGATGCCTGCATTGTAGTTTTAGAGAATATATTCCGCAAGATACAGATGGGAATAGAGAAGAAAGAAGCAGTCTTATCGGGGACACGGGAAGTCATGGGACCAGTTATCTCGTCAGTCCTTACAACGATTGCGGTATTCTTGCCTATCGGATATTTAGAAGGGTTTGTAGGTCAATTAACGAAACAGTTGGCCCTTACAGTGACGACAGCTTTAGTCTCATCTTTAGTTGTGTCATTAACCGTGATTCCTTTATTATCTTACTATTTGAGCACGAAACAAAAGGAATCTGCCCTTGGATCTAAATTAACAGACGGGTATATTCGTATATTGGAGTTTTGTTTACGCAGTAAGTGGATCATACTGACTGGTTTTACAGTACTGCTAGTGGTCTTTAGTTACGCACTTGTAGTCCATGTCCCGAAAAACTATGTTCCTAACGTTTCAGAAAGAGCTTTATACGTTCGTTTTGAAGTCGATGAAAAGACGAATTTCAGCACAACAAAAACATTGCTAAGTGAAACCGCAGAGAAGATTGAAAACCTTCAAGATGTACAGAATGTATTCTATTGGGCAGATGAAGGCAGAAGTCATCGTGGCAATTTCTATATTCACTACGAGCCAGTAGAAGAAATGTCTATGACGGAAGAAGAAGTCAATCAGCAGATAGAGAAAGCTATCAATGAAACTATTCCATACTCGTTTTTAACCATTAGTAGTGGTCAAACAGATACGTCAGGGAGACTTCAGATAGCTGTAAGATCTTCAACGATGGCGGATATTATTACCGAAGTGCCATTAATTCGGGATAATTTCATGCTAATACAGGGGGTAACTGGAGTAGAATCCAGTATTGCCAAGGAAAGCGTAGAGTGGAGTATTGACTTTTCTCAGCAGCAGTTAGATCATTTTGGCCTAACGCGTAATTCGGTAGAACAATATGTGAGAACAGTACTGAATGGCGTAAAGGATATTAAGCTTAAGGTGGCTGGGAAAGAGAAAACAGCAGATATTGTGTTTCCGAAAGTATATAGAGAATCATCGGATGCATTATTTCAGTTACCGATTCAAGACAGGGCGAATTTAACACTAGAATCTGTTGCTACACTTTCGAATTCTCCTGCAGAAGCAAATCGCACAAGGAAAAATGGCAACTACGAAATAGAAATGACAATTTATTATGAGAAAGAGCAACGATATGAAATAGAGCGCCAGGTCGATCTATTTCTAGCGAATTATCAAAGTCAAGACGTGTATCTCTCGTATACTGGGACCCAACAGGAGCAGGATGAGGCGTTTATAAACTTAATCTTAGCGGCTGTTGTAGCTTTTGCCTTAGTATTCTTTATCTTAACGGTGCAGTTCAATCGATTGCGTCAGCCATTTGTAATCATGGCATCCTTGCCATTCACACTGATTGGGGTTGCAGTAGGATTTCTAATCACTGGTCGTGTGTTTGACATCGTCGCTATGATTGGGATTGTTATGCTAGTAGGTATTGTTGTTAACAATGCAATTGTGCTAATTGACGTCATTAACAATCGGAGAGCCGAGGGGTATACTGTCCATAATGCAATTATAGATGGAGCACGGACTAGACTTCGTCCCATCCTCACTACAACGTTAACTACAGTAGGAGGACTAATAGCAATGTTTATCGGTGGTACCAATACATCGGATTTCCAAACACCACTAGCCACAGCCGTTATTTTCGGGTTGTTATTCTCGACTTTAGTCAGTCTGTTAGTTCTACCAATTATATATTCCTTGTTTGAGTCGGTTGCTGGATTCTTCTCTAGAAGGTCTAACAAGAACACAGAACAGAAGCAGTTGACAGAAGAAACAATCCATAGCTAAACCATAGCACGTTCTCTGTTTCGTTTTCCAATTCTTAGCAGAGATGAAACTGAGAGAATCTTTACCAGAGAAGATCAGGGCCATAATCACTGCCAGGTTGGAAACTTTGGCTTAGCACTAGATGAAATGGCACAATGGTTAAAAAAGCACCAATAGAAATAGAATCATCTAGTAATGTAAATATCGTCATATATTTTCAATCTGCCAGTCAATCGGTTCCTTGCCTATAGAGGTAAGGAACTTATTTGTTTGGGAAAACGGTTTGCTACCAAAGAAACCCCTATGCGAAGATAATGGGCTAGGATGTACAGACTTAATGATATAATGCTGTGGCTTGTTGATAATCCTAAGTTTTGATTGCGCGTTTGCCCCCCATAGAATGAATACGATAGGGTCTTGTCTATCATTTAATATACGAATGATTTGATCAGTAAACAGTTCCCAGCCTATGTTCTTATGGGAGTTGGCTTCACCTGCTCGTACAGTTAAAGCAGTGTTTAATAGCATTACCCCTTGATCAGCCCACTTTTTCAAATATCCATTGTTAGGAATATAGCAATGTAAATCTGATTGTAATTCTTTGAATATATTAACTAGCGATGGCGGAGCTGGAACCCCCGGTTTCACTGAGAAGCTTAAGCCATGAGCTTGGTTTGGTCCGTGGTATGGATCTTGCCCAAGAATCACGACTTTTACATCCTTGTAGTCTGTGAAATGTAGTGCATTAAAGATATCATACATATCAGGATAGATTGTTTTCGTCCGGTATTCGTTAGCTAGAAACTGCCGGAGCTGGATATAGTAATCTTTCTGAAACTCTTGTTCTAATAGATTCTGCCACTCATTTTTTAATAGTTTCATCTGCTTCACCTATAAGAGAAATTTGAAATCAGTATGGATGTATTATATCAAAAAGGCTAGATTATGGGTGTAACAGATTTGGTCCAACAAAATAGAGTACATGCGGTTTATGTACAAAAAATACTATTACTAGTAAAATATGAATAGATAAATTTTGCGTATACAGTGCTAATGAAATTGATATCTAAGATTTTAATTTCGGGGGATATAAGGAGGTTAAGAGTTGGCTGGTATTGTTGAAATATACCACGAAACAATTTTTGTTATAAAGCAGATGGTTGAGGATGTGCGCTTTAATCGAGAGGTTCAATCCCAAAACATTAAAGAACAAGCAGAAAAAATAAAAAACCTAGTACTAGAAGAATCAAATCTGTTTCATCTTATTGATCAGTTGAAAGAGGTAGAATTATATTTTTATACGCACCCTATAGATGTTGCAATAATTTCATCAATGCTTGGAAAATGGTTGAAGTTGGGGGAAGATGACATATATCAGTTAGCTTGCGCAGGCTTAATTCATGATATCGGAAAAGCGAAAATCCCAAACTCACTATTAAATAAAAAGTTTACGTTAAATGAAGAAGACTTAGAGATTTTTCAGAAACATACATTAAAAGGGTATGAGATATTAAAAGCAAAAGATGAATGGCAAGAAGGGGTCTTACTTGCGGTATTACAACATCATGAACGTCAAGACGGCAAGGGATATCCTTCTGGTTTAGAAGGAAATGAGACGCATCAGTTTGCTAAAATTGTTGGGATCGCAGATATGTTCGACGCTATGAGATCGGAAAGAAGCTTCACAGCGAAGCGGCCTATGTACCATGTGATAAAGGAGATTACTGAGGGTAGCTATGGTAATTTAGATCCAATGGTAAGCCAATGCTTTTTGACGAATATTGTAAATGGCTTAGTAGGTTCTCAAGTATTATTAAGCAATGGAATGACGGGTAAGGTAATATACGTCAATCCAACAATGCCAAGCCGACCGATGGTTCAAACAGAACAGAATATCATAGATTTAAGTCGAGAAAAAGATATAGAGATAGTCGATATTGTTTAATTATTGGGTGTAATTATTCAATTTGCTGTGGAGGAATATTATATGTTAGACGTATTGCTGAAACGTAGAAGTATACGAAAGTTTAAGGAAACTACAGTGGAGCATCATCTTATTGAGCAACTAATCAAAGCAGCACTACTTTCTCCATCTTCGAGAAATATTTGTCCGTGGGAATTTGTTGTAGTAACAGATTCAGAGCTACTAGAGGAACTATCAAAATCAAAGATTCATGGCTCCGCATTTCTTAAGAATGCGCCATTAGGAATCGTCGTCCTTGGGGATGAAGAGAAAAGTGATGTATGGATTGAGGACGCATCAATTGCCTCTGTAATTCTACATGTAACGGCGGAATCAATGGGTTTAGGTTCCTGCTGGATTCAAATTAGAAACCGACAACACAGCGAGAGCGTTACTTCCGAAGAGTACATTCAAGAGCTCTTACAGATTCCTGCGACAAAACGCGTACAAGCAATCATAGCCATTGGATATCCGGATGAACATAAGAAGCCTCATGATGAACAAGATTTACAGTACCATAAAGTGCACGAAAACCAATATGGGTTGAATTGGGAAAAGCGGGAACAATAAGTATATATGAACAACAAGTGTATAAGGTTCACTGTCGATGTAAATAGGAGGCTTTTATGAAAATTATTGTAGATGCGGATGCTTGCCCGAAAGCGGCGCTGCAAATTTGCTTTTCACTCGGGCAGGAATTCTCTGTACCCGTTTGGACAGTAGCGAGTTTCAATCACAACATAGAATCCGACCACCACATTACCGTAGATAGTGGTTCCCAAGAGGCGGACATTAAGATTATCAATATAGCCACTAAAGGAGATATAGTGGTTACCCAAGACTGGGGTCTAGCTGCTATGGTTCTCGGAAAACCTGCTAAATGCATAAGCCCGATTGGGATTCAGTATAAACCAGAACGGATTGAATTTTTAATGGAAGAAAGAGAAGCAAAGGCGAAATTAAGGCGCGGTGGTGGACGGACTAAGGGTCCAAGAAAGAGAACTACAGAAGATGACCGCAAATTCGAATCTGGATTACGAAGACTTCTCATGACCGCAAGTGATGACATGAATGAATCACTCATTGATAGATGAACCACTAATGATAAATGAACCATTGAATGATAGACGGATTACCGAATGATAGATAAAATCACTGAATGAAATAAGAAACTAAGGAGCTCAATATGGAAAACCAAACGGTAGAATCAAATAACAACTGGCTAGAGACATTACAAGTAAAACCATTTTTGCAGGAGGCATGGAAGGTATCAGGCTTCTCAGCACCAACCGCCATCCAAGAAAAATCCGTTCCGCCAATCCTTAAAGGGCAAGATGTGATAGCGGAATCTCCTACGGGAACAGGAAAGACGTTAGCATATTTAATCCCTATATTACATAAGATTGACCCTGAGAAAAAAAGCATACAGGCAGTTGTCATCGCTCCATCCCATGAATTAGCAATGCAGATTTATCAGACGGTCCAGAAGTGGACAACGGGAACTACCATTGTTCCAACATCACTCATTGGAGGCGCCAATATCAATAAGCAAATCGACAATCTTAAGAAAGCGCCTCATATCATTGTAGGTACTACAGGCCGCATACTGGAGCTTATTAAAATTAAGAAACTTAAGATGCACGAAGTAAAATCAATTGTCGTGGACGAGTTTGACGTCTTAGTTGCACAGGAGCATATCGGAAACCTAAATCACATCGTGAAAGCGACACTTAAGGATCGCCAAATCGTACTATTCTCAGCAACATTATCGAAGCAAACGGAACAAATCGGGAAAGACCTGATGAATCAACCACAACTCATACAAGTTAAGAGAGAAGACATTGCCCCTTCCAATACGGAACATATCTATTTCATCTGTGAGCAGAGAGAGAAGATTGATGCGCTGTTAAAAGTCATGCGCGCGGAAAAAATGAAGGCGTTAGTCTTTATCAACGATTTTGAGAAATTATCGGAGCTTGAATCGAAGCTCAAGTTTAAAGGAATATCCTTTGGAACGCTTACAGGGAATTCTAGCAGTTCGGAACGCAAGAAAGTAATTAACGATTTAAGAGATAACAAAATTGCCTTTGTCGTAACAAGTGATGTCGCGGCCCGTGGTCTAGATATTGAGGGGCTAACCCATGTAATCAATTTCGACTTACCAAGGGATGGGAATCAGTATCTACACCGTACCGGAAGAACCGGAAGGATGGGGGCAAGCGGCACTGTCTATACCCTCGTTACGAAAAGTGAAGAGTCCATTTTAGCACGTTATGCGAAAAAGGTAACAAATTCTTTACAAGAAAAGAAGTTATACGGTGGTAAAATCACAGAAAAAAGAGGAAGGTAAGGACTATTGATTCTATAGTTCTTTATTGCTACTCTATAATTAGGAATGAGTTAATGTAATATACAGAAGAAATTAATGGAGGGGTAATATGAAAGATTACGTACAAGTAGGAAATCTTCAAGTCGCTCAAGTTCTGTATGATTTTATTAATGAAGAGGCGATTCCTAACAGTGGACTCGAGAAAGAAGCTTTTTGGCAAGGTGTCGAGAAATTACTTATAGACTTTACACCACGAAACAAGCAATTACTTGCTGTAAGAGAAGAAATGCAAGACAAAATCAATCAATGGCACCGAAGTATTAGAGGGAACTTTGATTTTCAGCAATATAAATCATTTTTGCAAGATATCGGGTATTTAGAACCGGAAGTAGAGGATTTCCAAGTTACTACTGACAATGTGGATGACGAAATTGCGCTGCAGGCAGGTCCACAATTAGTCGCTCCCATCATGAATGCCCGCTATTCGTTGAATGCTGTTAACGCGCGCTGGGGTAGTCTTTACGATGCGCTCTATGGGACAGATGCAATTCCAGAAACGGATGGCGCGGAAAAGAGCGAAGGATATAATCCAATTCGCGGGGCAAAGACGATTGCTTTTGCGAGGGATTTCTTAGATCAAGCTGTACCGTTGGACAGCGCCTCCCATAAAGAGGCTACTCAATATTTAATAAACAATGATAAGTTGTTCGTACAATTGAATGATGGAAGTGCTACAGAACTTAAAGCTGCCGACCAATTGGTAGGGTATAAAGGGGATGCAAATGACCCGAGCTCTATTTTACTGAAACATAATGGACTTCATATTGAGATTCAAATTGACCGTGCCCATCCAATCGGCAAAACAGATGCAGCGGGGATTAAAGATGTTTATATCGAATCTGCTTTGACAACGATTATGGACTTCGAGGATTCCGTAACAGCAGTAGACGCAGAAGATAAGGTAGCAATATATCGGAACTGGTTAGGTCTTATGAAAGGAACATTAAGCACAACATTTAAAAAGGGCGAAAAGACGTTAACGAGGACTCTAAACGCTGACCGTAGCTATACATCAGTAGCTGGAGAAGAGATATCTTTGCCAGGCCGTTCGCTTATGTTTGTAAGAAATGTAGGGCATTTGATGACCAATAACATGATTCTTATGGAAAATGACGAAGAAGCACCAGAAGGTATTTTAGATGGTATCTTTATAAGCTTAATTGCGAAGCATGATATTCTAGGGAATGGAGCATTTGCAAATTCCCGCAAACAATCAATCTATATAGTAAAACCGAAAATGCATGGATCGCAGGAGGTAGCTTTTGCCAACGAAATGTTTGATTGCATTGAAGACCTACTTGGATTAGGTCGCTATACAATTAAGATTGGTGTAATGGATGAAGAGCGTAGAACATCTCTGAACTTAAAGTCATGCATTGAGAAAGTAAAGAATCGGATTGTCTTTATCAATACAGGTTTCTTAGATCGTACAGGGGATGAAATCCACACTTCCATGGAAGCGGGTCCGATGATTCGCAAGAATGAAATGAAATCTTCAACATGGCTACAGGCCTACGAAAAATCGAATGTAGTAGTAGGTTTGCAGTGTGGTATGCAAGGACGTGCACAGATCGGCAAGGGAATGTGGGCAATGCCTGATGCAATGGCAACGATGCTACAGCAGAAAGGAAGCCAATTGCTTGCAGGGGCCAATACTGCATGGGTACCATCGCCAACGGCAGCAACCTTACATGCACTTCATTATCATCAAGTAAAAGTGATAGAAATACAACAGGCATTAGCTAGCACTCTAACTGTTTCTAAGGATGATATCTTGGCAATTCCAGTCGCACAGGATTCTAATTGGACGGCAGAAGAGATTCAAGAAGAACTAGATAACAATTCCCAAAGCATATTAGGGTATGTAGTTCGTTGGGTAGAGCAAGGCATTGGATGTTCGAAAGTACCAGATATCAATAATGTTGGTCTGATGGAAGATCGGGCCACGTTAAGAATTTCGAGTCAGCATATGGCGAATTGGTTGCACCATGGAATATGCACGGAAGAACAGGTAATTACTACATTAAAACGCATGGCACAAGTAGTAGACCAGCAAAATGCAGGGGATTCGTTCTATCGTCCAATGGCACCTGACTTTGAAAGCTCTGTGGCATTCCAAGCGGCATGCGAGTTAATCTTTAAAGGCAAGGAACAGCCTAGCGGGTATACAGAGCCAATTCTGCATCGCCGTAGAATTGAGGCAAAACAGAAATTTACAGGCCAATGCTAATTGATATGGACAATAAATTAAATGCACGTACATTTAATTTAGGCCAAGTAAATATATATAAATTCATGTAAATTCTTAAGTTCATGCATAGAAAGGGTTAGCCGATTGGCTAACCCTTTCTCAATCAATGTGTTGCTATATTCTTAGCTCATAATGCTGTTATCGCATCATTATTCTAAACAAGGTTCGTTGGCAACGGTTGCTGGTGCAGCAGAGAAAATTTCCTTATTCCGATTCATAAACCATAAAGATAAAGAGAAGGCAAATATATCGGCCATCGGAAATGCAATCCATATTCCCGTCAGTTTAAAGAAATACGGCATAATAAGCAAGAACGGAATTAGAAACAATACCTGGCGGGATAACGATAAAATTGCTGCAGCCCTAGCCCGACCCAGTGCTTGAAAGACACTACCAGCGACCATTTGAATACCAATCGTTAACGATAAAGCGAACATAATCCGCAGGGCGCTAACTCCCATTTCTATTGCAGGAAGCTCGTCAGTGAAAATCAACATGATCAGCTTAGGGAATATCATAATCGCTAAGAATCCTATAGCAGCGATGCCGGTTGTAGCTTTAATTGCTAGCTTAATCGATTCTGTAACGCGATCATGCAATTTTGCACCAAAGTTATAGCCCACCAGTGGCGTTAATCCTTGGACTACACCCATAATTGGCATCATTGCAAACATAAGAACTTTATGGATAATACCGAAGACACCAATTGCAACATCACCACCATATGTTCCTAGAAGGTGGTTTGCTACTACGTACATCACACTGCTTGCACCCATCTGGATAAAAGCAGCAGAACCAATGGCAGCAATCTTTTGGATATGGTGCCAAAACGGTAAAAGGTTTTTTGCGTGGAACGTTAAGCTACTTTTCCCGCGTAAAAAGTATAAAACAAGATAGATAGCAGTGATTCCTTGGGACAATACGGTAGCTATAGCCGAACCCTTAACCCCTAATCCAAAGGTGAAAATAAATAATGGGGTTAAAATAATATTGAGTATGGATGAAACGAGCATAGAGTACATCGCAACTTTGGCATTTCCTTCCGAACGAATAATGTTGTTCATAGAAAAAGCAAAAGCAAAGAATACAGTTCCAAATAAAATGACTCCCAAATAATCTTGGGCATAAGGCAAAATGGAATCACTGGAACCAAATAAATAAAGTAGAGGAGTTAGATAACGTAATCCTATTAGTAAGCCGACAAAACTTACTAAGATTACAAGACTAATAACATTTCCGAAAACTTGATTCGCCTTATCTTTCTCCCCAGCACCTAATAGCCTAGAGATGAGAGAAGCACCACCAATCCCAATTGCGCCAGCAAGAGCCATAATAATCATCTGCACAGGAAAGGCAATCGACACTGCTGCAACTCCAATAGTTCCTACAGCTATAGATACAAATATTGTATCGACTACGTTATATAAAGCCATTACTAAAGCACCTAGCATGGCTGGTACTGATAATTTTAATAATAATTTAGGAATTGGTTCTGTTCCTAAATGTTCACTTTGGTGTTTCACGGAATATCCCCCTATTTTTCAAATCTTTTTACTCGCGCAATATCCATTTTTCTCAGATGAACCGTGAATTATGCTCGCTCATTATGCACATAATCGGCGGCGTTTTTCGCCATTTTTCGAAAAAGAGTAAATGCCATTTCTAATTCCTCATCCGTTAAACCAGCACTTAATATATCTGTCCAGCCCTGTAAGCTACTACGAAGATTTGGTTTAAAGGCCATTGCCTTATGTGTTAAAAAAATAAAATTCGAACGAAGATCTTGATCATTCGACTTTCTTTCTATATATCCGTTTAGTTCAAGTTTTTTCAAAGCCCTAGCCGTTGTACCTTTATCTATATGCAGAAAGGAGGCTATTTCATCCTGTGACATACCGTCCTTCTGATAAAGGGCAATTAAAAATAAAAATTGTCCCTTGCCAATGTCATATTGTTCTAATTCCTTTGTAATATAGATATGACCATAACGATATAACAAGGATATCCATTTCCCTAGCGACATATCCGAATTCATTGAACTCTCCTAACTGAAAATTTGGTTACAAAATTAGTTGCATATGCAACAAGTGCATATAATATTATAACTGGCACTAAAATAGTTGTCAATGCAACTATTCTTACTCAAATATTAGATTAGCGCTATAATGGAAATAATATGTACGGAGGAAAGGGAGGTATATAGATTGGAATCGATTAAACCTGGGTATAAACGCTTGGAAGAACGTATTAACCGCTTTCCACTTGGTGCTCCACCATCAGATACGTTGTATAAAATACTAGGAGTATTGTTTACGGAGAAAGAGGCAGAACTTGTCGCACAATTACCCATACGACCGTTTACGGTAAAAACAGCAGCAGATGTCTGGAAACTTAGTGAAAAAGAAGCTCATCGCATCCTAGAGCGGCTAGCAAGTCGAGCGATATTACTTGACCTAGATTATAACGGTGTGCAGAGGTATGTCTTACCGCCCCCAATGGCGGGTTTCTTTGAGTTTTCAATTATGCGGACGCGTGGGGATATCAATCAAAAACTTCTCAGTGAATTATATTATCAATATTTAAATGTTGAAGAAGATTTTATTAAGAGTCTTTTCTTTGATAGCGAGACTCGGTTAGGGAGGGTATTCGTTCAGGAGCCTGTACTTACGAATGAGCAAGCAGTTCACATCCTAGACTATGAGCGTGCTACACATATGCTAGAAACGGCCACACATATTGGAATCAGTACATGCTATTGTCGAAACAAAATGCATCATGTAGATCAGGGGTGTGATGCTCCTATGGATATATGTATGACCTTCAATAACACAGCACAATCACTCATTAAGCATCAGTATGCGCGAAAGGTAGATTTATCAGAAGGGCTAGAGCTGCTACAACAAGCCTATGAGAATAATTTAGTTCAGTGTGGGGAAAACGTGAAACGGGATATTAGCTTTATCTGTAATTGTTGTGGATGTTGTTGTGAAGCTCTAATAGCAGCACGGAAATTCGGCATGTTACGACCTGTACATACGACCAACTACATTCCAGAGATTGACAATAGTTCGTGCGCGGGGTGCAACAAATGCGTTCGAACATGTCCGATTGGGGCAATATCTATAGAAAATCGGATCGCAAAGATTGATGAGGGCGTCTGCCTAGGATGCGCCGTTTGTGTCCGCTCCTGCTCGAGAGGAAGTATTACACTGCGCCAAAGAGAGGAGCGGGTGATTACTCCCGTTGATTCCATCCATCGAACAGTGGTAATGGCTATTGAGCGGGGTAAGCTACAGAATTTAATCTTCGATAACCATGCGTTAAAGAGCCACCGAGCAATGGCGGCTATTTTATCTACAATTCTCAAATTGCCTCCATTGAAACAAGCGATGGCTAGCAAACAAATGAAGTCAGTGTATTTAGAAAAGCTAATAGAACGGATGTCTAGTCGTTAGAAATCAGTTACCAACCAACAATTGACTAGAGCCACATAAAAAACTTGGCAAACTCTTTGTGGAGGATGCCAAGTTTTTGGTTGTGATTTAACCGCCCATTTTACGGCGTTGAATCGTATTCTTTTTCGCTTGCTGGCTCTTCATTTGTTTCGTCTCGGATGAAGTGCCACCTGCCTTAGACTTTGCTTGCTCCTGCTGTTTATTCGCCAGCTTCTGCTTTACAAGATCCTGCAGACTAACCTTCTTTTTTTCTTCAGTCATACATACAACTCCTTAAGTACAAACGTTATGAAATTCTAGCAACAAGTCGCTAGAAAATACTTTATTGTACAGGCTATTATAGCAGAATCTGAAACGATACTCAATAAATGACTCAATAAAGATACTCAGTAAAATACTCAATAAAGAGAATGCGAGGGTGCAGAACGTATTGCTTCGGCAAATCTACTCCCAGAAGTGACGATGATCCTCGGTATATTCTCTCACGGTTCGCGGAGCTCTTCCGAGAATAATCTCTAAATCGGGAGTTACCTTTTTCGCCATCCCAAGCTTTGTTGTGAGATACAGTGCAACCATGACATTGGCAAAGCCCTTATCGATTCCACGGTTAATCATAGTTCTACGAAAAGCCAGGGGAGCAGGGTTAGAATAAATGATCTTTCTGTCAAGAACTTCAGAGAAGATATCGGCTACTTGGTAATAGTCGATTGATTCGCCACCAGTTAATGTATAACATTTATGCTCATGACCAAGTTCCATGAGTGTAATAGCACCTGCTTCGCCGATATCCCGTGTATCGATAAAGCTAACCTTTGCTTTACCTGAAGGGATATAGATATCGTTCAACTCCTTAATATCATATACATGGGCTTGGTTAAGGTTTTGCATAAAGAAACTAGGACGTAGGAACGTATAGGGAATACCGCTCTTCTGAATGTATTTCTCAATCTTATAATGGGGTGGAATTGGATTCTTTTCAATCCCCATTAACGAAAGAAAGGTAATGTGCTGAATCTGCGCTTGCTTTGCATAATCTAGCACTGGTTTCATTTGTTTCTCGAAATTTGCCAAGGCTGGTGGTCGAACTAGGAACATTTTCGTCACACCTTGAAAGGCATTGGGAAACGTTTCCGGTCTTTCGAAATCAAATGCTACATATTCATATTGCTCTTCAAATTGTTTTTGCGCCTTCTCTACATTCCTCACACCAGCTACAAAAGGATAACTGGATTTGTGCAAATGAATCGCCACTTCGTTTCCGACATTTCCTGTCATTCCAGTAACTAAAATTTTGTCTGCCATAAAAGCACCCCGAATCTCTTAAGATTAAATACAATCATTTCGTTTCATTTCTAGTAAACAGGACTACTGTGTTAGTCCCCTTCCTTAGATAAATTGACAATCATTCTACCAAGATAGGCTTTAAGTGCAACTAACTCATCAGAATCAAATCCTGCTACGGCACGCTCCATTATGTCGTTCCCATGATGATTTAACTCGTGGATTAAGCTTTCGGATTTTTCCGTAAGCTCAATGATCTGTGAGCGGCGATCGTCAGGGTTCGGCTTGCGGACAACCCAGCCGTTTTTTTCGAGTCGGTCAATAATTCCAGAGATTGTAGGTCGGTCATAATAAAGTCTCAATGCAACAGCAGCAGGAGAAAGGGGATGCCCTTGTATACCTGATGCAGAATTTTGACTAGCATGAAGCAGTTCCATTTGAATACTCAAATCCTTGATGACAGACCACTGTGCTGCCGTAAGATCATAGTTCTTTAATGCTTCATTAAAATGCCACTTCATGATTTTGGCAGATTTACTTAGTAAGTAGCCTAGATTTTGTGAAAAGTCCTCCATGCAACGGTCCCCTTTCATATTAGGAATAAAATATTATTGTGAATCCAAGAAAAGTAATAAAGAAATGGTCGAAGAAAATTGTTGTTTAATTTTTCAATTGACATATGAGCTAAGTAAATATAATTAGCCTACATATAGTTAGTATACTAACTATATAAATATTGTCAATAGCTTTGATCTCCATATCCGCATAAATTTCCACCAATTCAGCAGTTCTAATTATTTTTGTATTTTGCACGAAAACATGGATAGATTTGAATAATAAAACTCGTCATAGTATGCTAGGAGGTATCAAATTGCAATAAAGAGAGGACCACATATGAGTAAGAATATTGTTTTAGCGGAGAAGCCTTCGGTAGGTAGAGATTTAGCGAGGGTACTGAATTGTAATAAAAAAGGGAACGGCTATCTCGAGGGAGATCAATATATTGTAACCTGGGCATTGGGACATTTAGTTACCTTAGCAGATCCGGAAGTATATGACGATAAATATAAATCGTGGCAACTGGAGCATTTGCCTTTAATGCCGCAACCATTAAAGCTTGTGGTTATCAAACAAAGTGGGAAACAGTTCAAAATCGTGAAAGAGCTTCTAACGAGGAAAGATGTAAAAGAAGTTATTATTGCTACCGATGCCGGACGCGAAGGTGAGCTTGTCGCTCGCTGGATTCTTGAAAAAGCGAATGTAAAAAAGCCACTTAAAAGGCTATGGATATCCTCAGTCACGGACAAAGCGATTAAAGAAGGCTTCCAAAAGCTAAGAAATGGTAAGGAGTTTGACAATTTATACGCTTCGGCTGTAGCTCGTTCTGAGGCGGATTGGATTGTTGGCATCAATGCAACGAGAGCGTTAACGTGTAAATATAATGCGCAGTTATCTTGTGGTAGGGTACAGACTCCGACGCTTGCAATCATTGCACAACGGGAAGAGGAAATACAGAAGTTCCAACCAAAATCCTATTATGGAATTGCAGTAACTGCAAGCAATGGTCTAAGTCTTACTTGGCAAGATCAGAAGACGAAGGAAACAAGAACCTTCGATAAAGAGGTATGCGATCGAATCATAGGACAGATGAAGGGACAGCCAGCAAAAGTACTTGGTATTCAAAAAGCACACAAGAAAGCTTATGCGCCTCAGTTATATGATTTAACCGAGTTGCAAAGGGATGCCAATCGAATCTTTGGCTTTTCTGCCAAAGAAACAGTATCTATCATGCAGGGTCTATATGAAAGCCATAAATGTTTAACCTACCCACGGACTGACTCACGCTACCTATCAACGGATATCGTAGATACTTTGAAGGATCGAGTGAAGGCATGTGCTATTGGTGAATATACGAAATTAACTGCCAAAATTTTACGCAACCCAATCAAAGGAAATAGCCATTTTGTGGATAACCAAAAGGTAACGGACCATCATGCCATTATACCAACGGAGCAATCTCCGATTCTTGGGAAGTTAAGTGATAAGGAACGAAAGATTTACGACCTAGTGGTGAAACGGTTCCTCGCTGTGCTTTTCCCGGCTTTCGAATATGAACAACGCACCATTACAGCCAAAATCGGGAGCGAAACCTTAATAGCCAAAGGAAAGACAGTCATCTCCCTTGGTTGGAAAGAAGTATATGATAACCATTTCCAAGAAGATGATGACTCCCGAAATGATGATGGGCATGATATGGACCAAACACTACCACCAGTCAACGAAGGTGAAGTATTATCTGTTGCTAAAATTGATCAGACAAAAGGGGCAACAAAGCCACCATCATATTTTAATGAAGGAACTTTATTGTCGGCAATGGAGAATCCAACACGGTATATGAATAGTAGCAACAAGGATTTGATTCAAACGATAGGCCATACTGGTGGGCTAGGTACTGTTGCGACAAGGGCAGATATTATTGAAAAGCTTCTCAATAGTTTTCTCATAGAGAAAAAAGGGAAGGAAGTACACGTTACGTCAAAGGGGAAACAGCTTTTAAACCTAGTGCCAAAAGATTTAAAATCTCCAGAATTGACAGCATCGTGGGAACAGAAGCTGAGTGCCATTGCAAAAGGAAACCTCGATAAGAATCATTTTATTAACGAAATGAAGAACTACGCGGCAACAGTGGTTAGAGAAATTAAAAGCGACGCAAAGGTCTTTAAACATGATAACGTTTCCAGAACAAAATGTCCTGATTGTGGGAAATATTTATTAGAAGTTAACGGCAAAAAGGGTAAAATGCTGGTCTGCGAAGATCGCGAATGTGGACACCGGAAGGGAATCGCACAAATTACCAACGCACGATGCCCAGAATGCAAGAAAAAGTTAGAGCTGCGTGGCGAAGGGGAAGGGCAAATTTTCGTCTGCAAATGTGGTCATCGAGAGAAAATGAGCGCTTTTGCAGAACGCAGAAAGCAAGGGAATACTAAGGTATCTAAACAAGAAACATCAAAGTATATTAGAGAATTAAACAAAGAAGCGGAGCCAGTGAACACGGCGCTCGCTGAGGCGCTAGCTAAACTTAACTTAAAATAAATAACTAACAAGTGTTTAGTGTAAAGTGAAATTTATTACTCTACTGAATTAGAAAAAGATTATAAGAGGCATACTAGTAGCTAAGGGGGTATAACACATGGAAAGTTGTCTAAGAAAAAAGGTAAAAATCAATGTAATGCTTATGCTGATTACTCTTATTATGCTAGGAATCATTGCCGGGTGCGGAACAGCAAAGGCGCCAGCGATACCGAATCAGCCGGAACCAGGTGGAACTGATATGGAGATTGTATTTGAGCGAGGGATTTTCCGACCGGAGGATAATCAATTACCAGAAGAAATTAAGAAATGGATTAGCATATCCCGTGAAGTGCAAGCTGTTCAGGAACGAGTCTTTGAAGGGAATCGATACGTACTCATAACAGATGGGATGCGCCCAACGGGTGGATTTTCTGTGGAAGTACAGGAGGCAATTGTTCAGGGCGAAAATCTTGAGGTGAGGATTAAGACAATAGAGCCAAAGGAAGGTCAAATGGTAACGGAGGCAATCACGCATCCCTATGATCTTGTAATAGTAGAGAACACAACATTGCCGCTTGAGTATGTGAGTGTAGACAATCCGAATCAATACTTCATGAGAGTAATGGATTCTCAAGGTAATTACGGTATTATCAATCAAGAAATTGTGGCATTTTCTTATTGGGTAAAAATATATACGCCAGAACCTAATCAAAAGGTTGAAGGTAGTATTAATTTATCGGGTCTTGCGAATGTATATGAGGGTACTGTGAATTATGAATTGTTAGATGGGAATGGAAATGCAATTTTAGAGGGTTTTACGACTGCTGCCATGGGAGATTGGATGCATTTTCAAGAAACTATCGAGATTCCTCAAGAGCATATTGGAAAACCTTTGCAATTAGAAGTGTTTACTATCAGTCCAAAAGATGGAGCAAAGGATCAAGTAATTGAGGTACCGATAAATAAATAACTTATGATAAGGGAAGACGATAAGAAAATTTCCTAGCTTAGTCTAGGGAATTTTTTTTTGTGCGACTATAACCAGATTGTATTGAATTACAATTTTTCAAAAGATATAATTATGTTTATTGTATTATTGCCAAATAGCAATGAGGCTATAGACCAAGTCCTTTATGCTGCTAATGAAAATGGAAGAAATTAAGCAATCTGTTCAAGTTGTTAAGGATATATATTATTTATATAGGAATTATGTAGATTATTAGAAATGGAGTTGCATAAATGGGACGTGAAAGACTGATAACAATGATGGAGATTGCAATCCTGGCCGGGATCTCGGTTATTCTAGGATATCTGAAATTCGGGGCATTATGGGCGTTTGGTGGTTCAATTTCACTTGTGATGGTACCAATTTTCGTTATCGCATATCGTAGGGGCTGGAAAGCTGGGATTATGACAGGTTTTTTAGTAGGGGTTTTACACCTAATCACTGGTGCTACGGTTGTGCATCCCGTACAATTAGTCTTAGATTATCCATTTGCATATACTGTACTTGGATTTGCAAGTGCATTTTCATTGCAAAAAGCAGATAAAGCAGGCGTTTCCCCTTTTTGGATGATTGCAGGAATATTACTCGCCGCAACTCTCCGCTTTATCAGCCATTTTATATCAGGAATAATCTGGTTCGGGGAATATGCTCCCGAGGGAATGCCGGTAGCATTATATTCGTTTCTATATAATATCTCCTATCTATTACCAGAGGTTCTGATTACTATGGTAGTTGTAGTTCTAGTCGCGAGATATTACCCTAGATTCTTTCAAGTAAGAAAGTAAGTTTAAACAGCATATAAATCAGCAAAATGAGTGTATCACCATAGAAAATCGCCAGCATATTGTGAGGGAATATCTTACGACTAAGGTTGGCGATTTTTATATATCAAATTAGTTATTGAGGAGGATTAGCATGTTTAACCAAAGGAATGATGTGATGAGGAAAATACCGAACGTAGAACAGCTACTATCGGCATTCCAGGATGGTGTCATCATCACAGATCGTTTCGGTCAAATTTTAATGATGAATGAAGTCGCCCAATTAATCACTGGTTGGACATTGTTAGAAGCAAAGGGTAAAGCACTTGCAACGATATTTCCTGTACACTTAACGGAAGGTTGTACGGCTTTAATGACGAAGTCTGGTGACGAAGTTTATGTAGAAATGTTTAATTCTAGCATTTCAATAATAGCAGCAAACGAAGATAAAGAGAACACTCTCCAAATGACTATCTTTCGCATTGTAAGCGCATGTAGCATGGCAAACGAATTACTTGTCGTATCGGAGCAGAATCTCCGGATGGTTTTCAATAGTGTATATGATGGGATTATTATTCACGATTTACAAGGGAAAATCATTGATGTGAATGATAGAATGTTAGAAATGTATAAATTAGAGAGATATGAGGCAATCCATGCTTCTGTGGAAGAACTTTCCAGTCCGGAAAATGATATAAATAAGCTTCCGTCTATTTGGCTATCTGTATTAAATGGTGAGAGCCAATTTTTCGAATGGAAAGCGAGAAGACCCCATGACGATGTAATGTTTGATGTAGAAGTCTCCCTGAGGAAAATCCAATTACATCATCAAGAAGTAATTCTAGCGACAGTCCGCGACATTTCCGAACGGAAACAAACAGAAGAAATAATCCGATACCTAAGCTTTAATGATAAATTAACAGGACTATTTAATCGGGCGTTTTTCGAAGAAGAACTAAAGAGGTTGGATGAGGAGCAATTCCTTCCCTTGAGTATTATTATGGCCGACGTAAATGGGTTAAAGCTTGTCAATGATGCCTTTGGTCATATGGCAGGAGACAAATTAATTAAAAATGTTGCACGGGCGTTGTCGCAATCGACCCGTACTCAAGATGTTGTGGCACGTTGGGGTGGAGATGAATTTGCCATTATATTACCGAATACAGATGAAGCTGGGGTTACATCAGTCTGTAACCGAGTAAAAAGCATCTGCGCAAAAACTACACCAGACCCCATCGTTATTAGTGTTGCCCTTGGAAGTGCAACGAAGATAGATGCAAAGCAAGAAAATATCGAACTAATTAAACAAGCGGAAAATACGATGTATGTGAATAAGCTTAAAGAGGGAAGGAATAATAGGAGAAAAATTATCCTATCGATTTTAGATGATAATACAAAATCTGCCTATGAGACACAAGCGCATATACAGCGCGTGGAACAGTTAACGACGGAATTAGGAAATGCATTAGAACTCGATCTAGGGAAGATCGAAGAATTAACGCTATTAGCTAGAATCCATGATATTGGCAAAGTTGCCGTACCGAATGAAATCCTACAAAAGAATGAGGGACTTTCTGAAGACGAATGGGACATTGTGAGAAAACATAGTGAGATTGGATACCGCATCATATCCACATATCCGGAATATGCCCAGGTTGCTGATGAAATATTGGCACACCATGAACGTTGGGATGGAACTGGTTACCCTAGACAGCTCAAGGGTGAGGAGATTCCTTTAGGAGCTAGAATCCTTTCATTGGTGGAAGCGTATGAAGTCATGGTTGCGGGTAGACCTTATCAAGAGGCTATGACCCATGAACAAGCGATGAAAGAAATAATCGACTGCTCGGGAACACAATTTGATCCACACATCGTAAAAAAATTTATTAAGGTAGTAGAGAATATTAAACTCTAAAATAAGGAGATTCATAAGGATTGACTTGGTAACTGATATGGAGTTGGGATAATGAGTCAGAACATTATTGAAGTTAAGCAACTGGTGAAAAGCTATGATGATTTTGCGGCCGTAAAGGGGATTAGCTTCGAAGTGGAGCGGGGCGAGATTTTTGGATTTCTTGGCCCTAATGGAGCAGGGAAAAGTACGACTATTAACATGCTATGTACAACTGTTAAACCTAGTGATGGTACTGCCCTTGTGAATGGATATGATATTGTTAAGGATCAATCGAAGGTCCGCGAAAGCATAGGAATCATTTTTCAAGAAAATAGCTTAGATATTAAAATGACGGCAAAAGAGAACCTCATGCTCCATTGCCGTCTTTATGCTGTTCCCAAAAAGGAACGAGAGCATCGGATTGACCTGTTGTTGAAAATAGTGGAATTAAATGACCGCAAAGATAAAATGGTAGAATTCTTTTCCGGTGGGATGAAAAGGCGGTTAGAAATTGCACGCGGGTTACTCCATTATCCGAAGGTATTATTCCTTGATGAACCAATGGTAGGACTAGACCCACAGACTAGAGCACGAATCTGGGAATATATTAAAATGTTAAAGGAAGAGCACGGAACAACAATCTTTCTAACAACCCATTATATGGATGAGGCAGAAGTATGTAGTCGAATTGCAATCATTGATCATGGCGAAGTCATAGCAATTGATACACCAGCAAATCTTAAGCAATCTGTTGGTGGAGATGTGGTGGAACTAGGGACAGAGAATAACCAGCATGCGATAATCGAACTTAAACAAAAATATTCAATTCAGGCAGTAGACAAGGATGGGCTTGTATCATTCCAGATTGATCAAGGCACACAACAAATTAGTTCACTAATTAAAGAGTTGGAGACGCCAATTGTTACACTGAATTTACGCCGACCTACATTGAACGATGTTTTCTTGAAGTTAACAGGAAGACAAATTCGTGAGGAAGAATTGACCGAGAAAGATATCATGCGAGAACGGATGCGTAGAGGAAGGCATTAATTATTTTAGATCAACTTGAATAATTTATGGAGGAAATCTCATTGGAAGCAATCTATGGCATATGGTATCGTGATGTAATTAAGTTTTTAAGAGACAAACCACGCTTGTTCGGGGCTTTAGCAATGTCATTTTTATTTTTAATCGTATTCGGTTCTGGACTAGGTGGGGCGATGCGCTCGATGATGGCCGTTGGTGGGTCCACTGTAACCTTTGACTATGCACAATATATGTTCCCTGGGATTCTGGCAGTAACAATATTAAACACATCAATATTCTCAGCCCTATCAGTTGTACAAGATAAAGAGTATGGGTATTTTAAAGAAATCCTGGTATCGCCGATTCCGAGGGTATTTATAGTGCTTGGCAAGGGGCTGGGGGGAACAACAGTTGCTGTAATGCAAAGTCTAGTGATGTTTATCTTTGCTCCCTTAATCGGATTAAAGGTTACACTGTTGATGGTACTACAAATCATACCTGTCATGTTTTTGTTAGCGCTTACTTTATCAGGTGTAGGATTATTTCTAGCAAGTACGATTCAATCTTCAACAGGATTTCAGGTTATAGTTCAACTATTGATTTTCCCAATGTTATTTATGTCAGGGGCCTTCTTTCCATTAACTGGATTGCCTAGATGGCTAGAACTAGCAGTTATTTTTAACCCTTTGACTTATGCGGTCGATGTGTTCAAGAAGATTATACTGCAGCTGGATCAAATGCCTCGGGAACTAGTGGAAGCAATGGGACTCGAGCTACAGGTATTCGGATATACCGTATCGATTTGGCAGGAGATTGCGATGATTGTGATTGTTGGTATTGTGTTTATTTCACTAGCGACTAGAAATTTCGTTCGTAACACATGAAACCTTTTCCGTATATGTTCGTCCTAATATAATAGATAGAAACAAAAAAGAACATAAGGAGTGGAAAGTATGAGGGTGAAGAATAAAATTGGGAAGCTATTAATAGGGACAGCATTAGTGTCTAGTATGTTATTTGGGTGTGAAGTCGAGCCGGATAAAGCAATTGTGGTAACAACCCCAGGTAGTGAAACTAATCAAGAACACCAAAAGCCAGTGGTCGGGATCGTTGCAGGGGAATTAGAAAGTGATGCGACGATTTCTATAGGACAAGATGGAATTGTTCGCGTTGTGTATGCATTGAAAAATCAGACGGAACAAGAAATGGAGCTTGTGTTTCCAAGTGGATTAAAAGCAGATTACATAGTATATGATGAAACTGGGAAACAAGTAAAGCAATTCTCGGAAGATAAGATGTTTACCATGGCCATTGAAACAATGATCTTAAAGCAAGGGGAAGATTTAGTTTATACTTTTGAGATTGAGGGTCTAGGTAAAGGAAAATATACAATTAAACTGTTTTTAAATGTTGCAGATACTCCTGCTGAAATTGTAAAAGAATTTACGATTGAATAGCTTTTACAATTTCACATATTTCTAAGACAATTGCACGAGAATTCCTGGATATTCTATATGTGTACCAATCACACACATAGTAAGAATATGAAAGGAGCTTGTAAATGAACAAAAAGAAGATACTTACAGCTACACTAGCATTATCACTTGCGTTACCAGTAGCAGCATTTGCTGCAGAGCCTGCTAGCATTCATGAGAAACTAAAGGAATTTGGAAAGAATCGTATTGGAGCGGTAGCGAAGATTGCAAGTGGAGAAATCGTGCCAGGTGAAATGAAGGGAAGAGGTTTCGGAAAAGTCCCGTTTGACGCAAGCCAGCTTACGGAAGAACAAAAAGCTGAGATGAAAGCAAAGATGGAAGAAAGAAGAGCAGATATGGAAGCAAAGCGTGCTGAAATTGAAGCGAAGATTGCAAGTGGAGAAATCGTACCAGGTGAAATGAAGGGAAGAGGTTTCGGAAAAGTCCCGTTTGACGCAAGCCAGCTAACAGAAGAACAAAAGGCTGAGATGAAAGTAAAGATGGAAGAAAGAAGAGCAAACATGGAAGCGAAGCGTGCAGAAATTGAAGCGAAGATTGCGAGCGGAGAGCTTGACCCTAAGGATTTGCCAATGGGTAAAGGCAAAGGTGGAAAAGGTCCATATCGTGATCAATTTGCACCTAAGAGAAACACGACAGAATCAAGCACAGAGGCAGTTCAAACCTCTGTTGCAGATACAATGTAAGCTTATAAATTGGTATAATATAGATGATAGATTAGGACGTGGTGGCTGCCCGTCCTTTTCTATTACGAGGATTTGGTTAGGATTTTAGAGAATATTGGAGTAGAGGTGAGCATATGAGCTATAGATTATATTTGGTAGAAGATGAACATAACTTGAATCAAGTGTTAACCACCTATCTACAAAAAGAGGGATGGGACGTCACTTCGTTCTATAACGGGGAAACTGCTCGTAAAGCAATTGGGAGCCAACCCCATTTGTGGATTCTAGACATTATGCTCCCGGACATAGATGGTTACCAGTTGATTCGAGAGATTAAAGCCAATTCGCCAAAAGTTCCAGTTATATTCATTTCTGCTAGAGACGCCGATATTGATCGCGTCATTGGCTTAGAGCTTGGCAGTGATGATTATTTGGCAAAGCCCTTTTTGCCCCGTGAGTTAGTAATTCGCAGCAGAAAGCTTTTAGAGAGGATTTATGCTGTCACTGAAGACGGTGTTAAGAATACAACATTAATATTGGGAGAATATGTTATAGATGAGAATCGAAGAATGGTCACATTGGGAAATGTGGTCATTGATTTAACCTCAAAGGAGTTTAATCTACTGTTATACCTAATGAAAAATCAAGGGCTAGCCCTATCCCGTAATCAAGTAATTTTCCATGTGTGGGGAGAGGATTATTTCGGTACTGATCGAGTTGTTGATGATCTTGTAAGAAGACTACGAAAGAAAATGCCGGAACTAAAGGTTGAGACCTTATATGGATACGGGTATCGTATGGTGAATCTATGAGTAAAAGATCACTTAAAAACCTCCCACTTTTTATGCAAATATGGCTTGTATTTGCCGCGATTACCTTAGGAATTACTGTGTTACTGGCTGTGCTTTTTCCGTGGACGCTAAGAGATTTCTTTACAAAAGAAATATATGCGACAATTGAAAGTGCACAACAGGGGCTGCTAAATAACAACCAACCAAGAGAATTTGATGAGAATAACTTTGGCGACCGCAGGCAACTACATCCTCCATCCGACCGGGGTATGCAAATGCAAAATATGCGAACAGTAAATCATGTCATTTTGTTTGATCAAGAAAGGTTTATTGGGCCAAGTAGATTACCGAGGGACTTCGTCAATACATTACGCGAACAAGCAACGGCACAGCAACAAGATAGCCAGAGATATTCTGCCTTTGTAGAGGAGAAAAAGGTGTTTTACGTCATCCAGAAAGCTCAAGTTTTAGAGCATCCTATAACGATTGTTTCTTTTCTGTGGGATACGTACCGAGATGATTTAGTAGCGACATTGTTCAATCGTTTATTGCTGATTATGGCGGTCGTTTTTTTGTTAAGCTGGATTCCGGCTTTTTTACTAGCTAGATATTTGTCAAAACCGCTCACAACACTTGGCAACCATGTAACGAGGCTAGCGAATCGAGAGTGGCATACGCCGATTCAATTAGATCGAAAAGATGAATTCGGGAACTTAGGGGAATCCATTGAACAATTACGCAATCAAATTATCAAGCAGGATGATGCGCAACAAACGCTCCTGCAGCACGCTTCCCACGAGCTAAAGACACCAGTGATGGTAATTCGTAGCTACGCCCAATCCATACAAGATGGAATATATCCAAAGGGGAACCTGTCCAGTACAGTGCAAGTGATTGAAGAAGAGGCAGAACGATTGGAAAAACAAATCCGCGATTTACTGTATATTACGAAACTTGACTACTTAGCCACAAGGGAGACCGACTATAAGAGCTTTAATCTTAAAGAATTAATACAAGAGGTCGCAGACCGTCTGCGTTGGCAGAGAACGGAGGTAGAGTGGGAACTTACATTGGATGATGCACATATTGTAGGGGACTTAGAGCAATGGCGCGTTGCCATTGAGAACCTACTGGACAATCAGGCGCGTTATGCGGAAAAGCAAATCAAGGTTACATTAAATAAATCAGCAAACGAACGATGTGTTGATGTGCGGATTTGGAACGATGGATTGCCTATCGAAGATGCAGTGATGAAAAGGTTATTTCATCAGTTTAGCAAAGGCTATAAAGGCGAATTCGGGTTAGGTCTTGCCATTACACAAAGGATTATCAACTTACACAACGCTTCGATACATGCAGAGAATGAGAAAGATGGCGTAGCGTTTTATATTTCGATTACTAGGGCTCAATAAGGGTCCTATTTTTCATCACCAGAATTTATAAATATTCTGATTATAAGTAACGGCAACTTGGCACATACCTGCGTATTTAAGGACTTGGTATATGCCAAGTTTTCTTTATACTATCAGAATTTATAAATTTAATGTTGATAGTATAAGTGCAACTAAGGCATTCTCTCGCCAAAAGGCTTGGCGAATGCCAAGTTTTCTTTATGTTGCGGGGGATGCTATATTGCATATATTGCTTCATCAAGACTTCATAATGTCATAATTTGTAGAAATTTATCGGAAAATTGTGGAATAAATATTTTGAAAATTGCAGGAATTTGTACTTAGGTGTCGAATTATAATTAAAACCAATAAATGGGTAATAACCCAACAAAATCCGAAAAAGGCAAACTACGTTGTTAAACATTATCCATTATTAAACAGGTATTTTTTTATTAGAATCATTAAAATATTATAGAAATAATTACACATCATTTAAGGAGGCTTTCAAAAAATGAATAAAAGGGTGAAAAAATTACTAGTATCTTTATTAATTTTGACAATGCTAGTGGGAACTTTCCTGCCAGTAGTTGAAGCTACTCCATTAAAACAACTTGATACACTAAACAGCAATGACATAAATGAAGAGACAGAAATTATAGCAAAAGAACAAGAAATGACAATATCCGAGCGATATGTCAATATATTACCGGAATCAGCTATCAACCGCTTGGAAATGGCAGAGAGGGTCTTACAAGAAAATGAAAGTCGAATAAAAGAGATAACAAAATCCCGTGAAGATGCGGAAAAGACTAGACAAGAAGTTCTTAAACAAGATCGAAAAAAAGCAGATAAATATCTTGAAGAAACATATGCCTTATTGGATAAAATGGAACTCTTGAATGAATCACGAAAGACTCGACATAAGCGTCAATTGGAAAGTTTTATGACGATGGGTGAAAATTTATTTATCGCGTCTTTTAGTGGGACAGGTACTGCAGAAGACCCTTATCTCATAACTACTCCAGAGGAATTTAATGCTATACGCGGGGGGATTGAAGGGTATCCTGACTGGGATCTAACCAAACATTATAAACTAATGAATGATATTGATCTATCAGCATATAGTAGCGGGGAAGGTTGGATTCCTGTTGGGAATTTTACCGATCCGATTACTGGAGATTTTGATGGATATGATTCGTTTACCGGGAGTTTGGATGGAAATGGATTTACTATAACTAATTTGAAAATTAATCGACCAGAGAATGGTGTGTTTATAGGTCTTTTTGGTTCAATCGGTCCGGAGGCTACGATAAAGAATGTTCATTTAGATGATGTACAGATAGAAGGTGATACATTTAGCGGTTCAATAGCAGGGTGGAACGAAGGGTCTGTTGTTAATTGCTCAGCTTCAGGTTTGATAAAAGGAAAGGTTTTTGTTGCAGGGTTAGTTGGTGTTAATATAAATGGTGAAATAATAGATTCAAGTGTATCGGCAGTTCTTCTTGGGGATTATGCTGTAGGTGGGTTAATAGGAGAAAGCATTAATGGAATTATTAGAAATTCCCATGCTATATCTGTAAAAATAGAAGGATTAGATAGAGCACCGTCACATGTAGGTGGATTAGTTGGTGTTAATAATAATGGTGAAATAATAGATTCAAGTGTATCGGCAGTTCTTCTTGGGGATTATGCTGTAGGTGGGTTAATAGGAGAAAGCAGTGATGGAATTATTAGGAATTCCCATGCTATATCTGTAAATATAGATGGATTAGATAGAGCACCGTCACATGTAGGTGGATTAGTTGGTAGAAATATAAGGGGAGTTATTAATGAATCGACAGCATCAGGTTTAATAAAAGGATATTATCTTGTGGGTGGGTTAGTTGGAGAAAATAATTATGGGACTATAAGTAATTCCCATGCTTTATCAGTAGAAGTAGTAGGAATTGATGTTGATAAAAATGTTTTTGACAATTCATTTAACGTAGGAGGTCTAATAGGGGGTAATGATTTTGGAACTATCAACGAATCTACAGCTTCAGGAACAGTAAAAGGAAACTATCTTGTTGGAGGATTAGTTGGGCGAAGTTATAATGGAACAATTACGAATTCCCACGCTTATATGATGCTAGTTGAAGGGATAGATGAATCATCATATTTGATAGGTGGTTTAGTTGGCGCTAACGTTGGGGAAATAAATGATTGCACAGTAGAGGCTGATATTATCAAAGGGAATTACCTTATAGGTGGTTTAGTTGGCTCTCAAGGCAATAAAGAGATAAATAATTCCCATGCTAAGGTATTACAAATAGAGGGTATTGGTGAATCATCATATTTGATAGGTGGTTTAGTTGGCGCTAACGATGGGGAAATAAATGATTGCACAGTAGAGTCTGAGATTATCAAAGGGAATTACCTTATAGGTGGTCTAACCGGATATAACATGGGAACTATCGGGAATTCTTTTGCAAATGCAACGAAAATAGAAGGTGTAGATGAAGAGTCCTTTGCTATTAGTGGTTTAGTTGGCTATAATTTCGGAGCTATTAGTTTATCATACGCTTTCACTGAGCAAATCATTATCAATGATGGCTCCTTTGAGACAATCGGACGAATTGCCGGTATTAATTATGGAATATTGACAACCAACTACGCAAATTCGCAAATGTCCTTAAGCACACAAGACGGAGATTATGTTCCGGGTCCTGACTTGTATGGGAAAGACGGGGCAGATATTGATATAGAAGAGTATAATAAAATGTTCCTCAGCTTTTCTTTTAATGAACAGCTAGTACCTGCTTGGCTGGATTTCATAGATAAAACAATTTATGTTCCGGTTGAAGCAGGAACGGATATTACCAATCTGATTGCGAATTTCACGCTATCTGATAATGCCATAGCAACCGTAGCTGGAGTTATACAGGAAAGCGGAATAACACCCAATGACTATACCCAACCGTTAGTATACACTATCACTGCAGAAGATGACACAAGTAGTATATGGACAGTCCGAGTAGAAACAGAGACAGAATATGTCCACAAATTTCTATCAACTTTAGGTCAAGCAATTCAATGCACTTTTTTCGGCGATCCAGTTAACATATCCACAGGTAACTTCATTGATAATGTAAGCGACATTGTTATTCCAACCAGAGGAATTCCGTTGGAGTTTAAGCGCTCCTATAACTCCCGAGATGATTATACGGGTTTCATTGGTAAAGGGTGGCAGCATAATTACGAGGCCGACTTGACAATCAATCAAGACAATTCAGTATCATTACGATACCCTGATGGTAGAATCGCCTTGTATGAGTATGCTAATGGTAGTTATATACGTCCGACAGGAGTTTTTGAGACACTACAAAGAAATCCAGATAATACGTTCACCCTTACATTTAAAGATCAGTCGAAATATCGTTTCGATGCCACAGGAAGGCTATCGCAAATTGCCGATAAGAATAATAATGTAAATGCTTTGTCATATAACGGCTCATTGTTAGCAAATTATCCGACCCTGCCGGGCGATCGCTAGAGTTTTCATATGATAATAACAACCGTCTGATTGAAATAACTGATCCTATAGGGAGAACCATCGGCTTCACATATGATCAAAATGGGAATCTGATAACAGCTACAGGAGTTAATGGTGGAATCACGACATATACCTATGACATTCATGGGTTAACATCTGTTGTCAATCCCGAAGGAAACCTAGTTATCGAAAATTTCTACGACACAGAAGCCCGTGTTATTGAGCAATTAGACGCACGGGGAAATAAAACGTTGTACTCCTATTATCCGGAAAGCAGGCAAACAGTTGTTACAGATGAGCGCGGCAATCAAGTAAGATTCTTTTATGATGAGTATTACCGTATCACTAGAACTGACTATCCGAATTACTATCATAGCTATACAGCATACGACCTTAATCATAATGTCATTAGCCAAACGGACAAGAATAAAAACACAACCTATTATACCTATGACAGCATGGGGAATATGCTTACCAAGACAGACCCTGGTCCACTTGGATATACAACAACAGTTGTTTATAATGTGTTAAACAATCCTGTGCATGTCACTGATCAGGCAGGGAACCCTACAACATACGCATATGATCAAAATGGGAACATGCTCAGCATGTCCAGACAAATTGGTTCTGGCACAGCTAATATGGCCTTTGTCTATAATCAGTTCGGACAAGTTGTAGAAACCACTGATCCAAACAGCAAGACAACATACTTTAACTATGATCAGTATGGATATCTGAGTTCAGTTACCAATTCATTAGGATATATAAATACCAGTACCTACGATACAGTGGGTAGAAAATTGACGGAAACCGATTCGCGTGGTAACGTGCCTGATGCTGACCCAGCAGCATACACATGGTCTTATACCTATGATTCCGTTGGTAACGTATTAACAGTTACTGATCCCATTGGTAATGTCATAAGCAACACATATGATTTGAATAACAATCTGATTAGTACAATCGATGCCAGAGGAAATACCACAATCTATACCTATGATGAAAATAACAATCGTATATCGGTAACTGATTCCCTCAACAATACAACAAGTTATACCTATGATGCTGCAGGGAATCGAGATTCCGTGACAAACGCTAACGGACATACATCGACATTTGAGTACGACAACCTAAATCGACTGGTTACAAACACTGACCCTATGGGCGAGTCAGAAATATATACCCTAGATGGGAACGGAAACATAATCGCACGTACTGATCGGAACGGGAATGTAACCAATTTTCAATTTGATGCTTTGAACCGCATAGTGCAAATTATTGACGCCAACGAAGGAAGCACAGCATTTATATATGATCCACTTGGCAACAAAATCAGTGAAACAGATACTAAGGGTAACATCACGAACTATACGTATAATCAGGCATCACAAATTACCAGCGTTACTGATCCACTTGGCAATACAACAGCCTATAGCTATGATCTTGCTGGGAATCTGCTCACTACAACAAATGCCATGGGAGCGATTATTACCTACGACTATGATGATGTCAATCAGCCGATTACAATTATAGATCCTTTAGGAAGTATCAGCGCCATTGAATATGACAGTGTAGGCAATACAGTCAATCGAATTGATGGTAACGGTGTGAGTACTCTCTATGAATATAATGCTCTCAACCAAATAATTTCCGTAACCAATGCACTAGGGCATATCACCAACTATACCTATGATGAAAATAGCAATTTAACGGCAACCACAGATGCCAATGGCAATAGCACAATATACAGCTATGATGCGTTAAACAGATTGATCAGCGAAACCGATCCCCTTGGACATATGATTGTAAGAGAATATGACCATATGGGCAATCAAAAGAAAGTAATCAAACCAGATGGAACAATAATAAATTATAACTACGATCAGAACAATCGATTAGCTTCAATAGCATACCCAGATAACAATCAAACAACATACACCTATGACAAAGTAGGGAATCGGACATCAATGGTAGATGCTAATGGCACCACAAGCTACACCTATGATGGATTAAACCATCTGTTATCCGCGACCAATACAGACACCATAGCCTACGAATACGACTTGAACAGTAACATCCAAAAGATCATCTATCCTGACGGCACCGAAGTAAGTTATACCTACAACGGATTAAACCAACCAATAACCGTTACAGAAAACATGGACACTACCCAAATCACCTATGATCAGACAGGCAATCGAATCAGTGAAATCCTACCAAACGGAACTAACATAACCTACAGCTATGATCTAGGTGGACGACTTACAGCCGTTGAGCACATATATAATAACGAAACCATAGCAGGAAGCATATACACCCTTGATAACATAGGAAATCGTCTTACAGTAACCGATCAGAATGTAGATACAACCAATTACACCTATGATGAACTATATCAATTAATCAAGGTAGAATATCCAGATGGGCAAATAGAAGAATACACCTACGACCCAGTCGGCAACAGAACCCACAAAAACAATACAACATACCAGTATAATCAAGCAAATCGTCTAATCCAAGTGGATGAAATCACATATCAGAATGATGCAAACGGAAACCTAATATCCATCGGAGAATCCGTCTACTATCAGTATGACTATGAAAATCGTCTCGTAACCTATACCGACACAAACAGCACTACCCAGTACAGCTATGATGGAGACGGCAACCGAACCAAACAAACCGTAACCGATGCCATATACACCAAAGAATATACATACATATACGATATCACAAAAGGAAACCCATCCCTGCTTGTAGAAACAGATAATACTGGAAGCCATAACAACTACACCTATGCAGGACGCGTACTCAGTCGTTACGGACCAGAAGGACAGATTTATTACCATCAAGACGGACTAGGAAGCATCGTACTGATTACAGACGAAACAAGCCAACCGTTAAACCAATACGAATATGACGCCTTTGGAAGCACAAGAACCGTCACTGAAAGCGTATACAATCCAGTCATGTTCACAGGAGAATTCTATGATGCAAACGGATTACTCTTCCTGCGAGCCAGATACTACGACCCAACAGTCGGAAGATTTCTCAGCAAAGACACCTACCTAGGAAGCCTGGAAGACCCATTAACCCAGAACCTGTACGCCTATGTAGGCAACAACCCAGTATTGTATATAGACCCATCAGGACATTTGAAAATCTGCTCAGGAGCACAAGCGACTAGTATGGGGATGGACTTCTTTCCAGTGATAGGGAATGTAAAAGCAGGAGTAGAAGCACTATCAGGTAAAGACTACATCACAGGAGAAGAACTGGCAGGCTGGGAAAGACTGTTAGCAGGGGCAGGAATCTTCCTTGGCGGCGGAGCAAAACAACTCAAGCATATAGACAAGCTTGGTGATTTGGCTGGGTTAGCTAAGGGGACGGGTAATGCTCCATACTCCCATGTACCTGATTCAAAAAGTGTAGGATCAGGGAAGAATTTTACACAAGCACAAAAACAAAAAATTATTGAGGAAAACATGAAGAAAAATGGTGGTACAATTAAATCAGACATGTCAGGTAAAGAATTAGTACCTGCACAAAAAAGTCAGAAGGGTGTTAAGCCATCACCAAATGAAGTGCAAATTGACCACATTAGCCCAAAAAGTAAAGGTGGCAGTAACAGCAATTCAAATGCACAAGTCCTCTCTAGAGAGGAAAATAGGAAGAAATCGAATAAGTGAGGTGGGATACCATGTTCGGTAAGAAAAAGGTTTTTGAAGATTTACCAAATACGATGGTATTAACAACAAAAGAAGTTATTGCGAATAAGAGAGGAATCTTATTTGTGTCACACGATGCTGACGACGGAATGTGGCAGTTTCATTGTGGTACTGACGTGGATATGGAAGATGCTATGATGGTTGCGCTTGAAGAAATAATTGATTTTGACCCTGCAATTACTGCTATTGCCGATTTACCTTTAGGGTGGGTCGCATGGCGAGAAGATATTACTAGCCCTTGGAAGAGAGAAGAAGCGAATTGAAAGAGCAAGCCTTGATTGGCTTCGTGCCTTTCAAGGTTTTCTTTTTGGTGGGGGCTACCCAGTGCCGAATGACCCCATCATTCAACCAATAACACATATAACACATGTAATACCCGTATAAAGATTTCATCATTTCCGTTGTACGCACAACGAAGATTGAATTTTATACCCTAAATAACGCTATTTCGATACACCTAGCAGGTCGATTATGGTCAGATACCTCCATGATGACCTGTTTTTTGTTATCTTCGTTTTCTTGCGGTTTTTTCAAATTATACGCAACTTTGCGAATAGATACCCCGATGGATATAGTGTCGAGAGCATCGCAACCAATTCGCAGGATAGTCCGACAACTATATTGTCAGGACTGAAATGAACATTTCACAACGGGAAGGTCATGTGTTAAAGGCTAGCCACCTGCCCTCTAATTAAGCCCGAAATTCGTAAATTGGGGAGGGGGCGGCACATGAAAGGGGTCACTGTATCCATTGGCCGCATTGTCATTGACTTTACAGACGTATATTGGGATTTCTTTAATGAGTTCCATAAACGAATCTGTCACTTCTACGGGGTCACTTCAGAGCTGCACGGCTTATTTTACTTCCTTGCTGTAACAATGGTGGCTGTTTCAACAAAAGGAAAGTCTTACAACCCTATATTCCGCACCCATTTCCTTCGCAAAATCAGCGAAGGCAAGACGAAATCGCAGGCTTTGGTCTGCATCATGCGGCGGCTGGTGAATATCGTGTACGGTATGATGAAGAACAAGACGGAATACAGGCCGTATTAGCTATCCAAAGGAAAACTCATATGATAAAATCGTAGAAAAATATGTAAAGAGTGTGGGGCATAAGCAATATAAAACTTTTTGAATCAAAGAAAGTGCGGTCATTATGGAATGATGATGAGCAGAAATGGTATTTTTCGATAATAGATGTTGTAGAAATTCTCACAGACACAGATAATCCAAGAAGATATTGGAGTGACCTGAAAAGAAAGCTGAAAAAAGAAGGTTTTATTCAGTTGTACGATTTTATCGTACAACTGAAAATGGAAGCTTCTGATGGCAAGAAATATCTCACAGATTGTGCAAATGCAGAAGTTTTACTGAGAATAATTCAAACGATTCCTTCTCAAAAAGCGGAGCCGTTCAAACGCTGGCTGGCTCAAGTCGGTTATGAAAGGCTTGAAGAAATTGAAAATCCAGAGCTTGCCACTCAGCGGATTAGAGAAACCTATAAAATGAAAGGGTACAGCGATGATTGGATTGAAAAACGTATGCGTGGCATCGCAGTCCGCGATGAGTTAACGGATGAAACGAAACATATTAGTGAGTTGCTTTGTTGACAAGGAATATTGTAATATACTATCTAAAGTCACTTGAAAGATTTAGAGACGAGAAGAAGGGATATTACATGAGAATTAATAAATATATGGTCTCCACTGGGTACTGCTCTCGAAGAGAAGCCGACCGTTTGGTAGAGGCAAGACGTATTACTATCAATGGGGAACCTTGCGAGCTAGGCAGTCAGGTCCAAGACGGCGATGTCGTGTGCGTAGACGGCAAACCAATTCAATCGACGGAAGAATTAGTGTATATAGCGCTCAATAAACCAGTAGGGATTACTTGTACTGCTGAATCTCGAATCAAAGGAAATATCATCGACTTTGTCAATCATCCGCAACGAATCTTCCCAATTGGCCGATTAGATAAGGATTCCCAGGGGTTAATATTACTTACTAACGATGGAGATATCGTGAACCGTATTCTACGTTCCGAGAATAACCATGAGAAGGAATACATTGTAACTGTGGACAAGCCAGTAACAGACGAATTTCTTAAAGGGATGGCAGGTGGTGTTGAAATCTTAGGGACAGTTACGAAAAAATGTAAGGTAACGCGTGTCGGAAATTATGTATTCCGTATTATTTTGACACAAGGGTTAAATCGTCAAATTCGACGAATGTGTAAAGCTTTCGGTTATCGCGTGTTTAAATTGGAGCGGATAAGAATTATGAATATTAAACTTGGGGATTTGCCTATTGGGCAGTGGCGTGATTTGACGTTACAGGAATTTAACAAGCTACAGTCGCTGCTGAAATAAAAAAACAATATAAAAAAATAAAATGAGAAACAAAAAAATAAATGAGAAACAAAAATAAAATACTAAAATATAAAGGCCTATATAGTGGATTACTTGTTTCGTAATCACTGTATAGGCCATTGCGTTAGTGGCTATTTTTCGAAATGATCGATAATAAATTGTGGCACTTCAGAATCTTTAAACATTTCAATGGAAGGGTAAGATTCTCCGTTATGGAATAGTGCAATCACGTAAGTACCCTCATAATGCCAAGTCGTATAACGCAGGCATTCCTCAAGCTGCTCCTTGTTCTCGATTCGTAAGGTGCCAGGATGATTATTCAGGAATTCAGCGGTATCGCCTTTGATCATCTGATAGACATCTTCCCCTGGACTCTTCTTTAGTACAATTGCATGGGAGTAGTCCTTTGCAGTTGGTCGAGCTTGCTCGAGATAGCCCTTTTCTTCTAACCACTGCTCGACTTCAAGCTGGGATTTTCTCCATGTAATATCCATGCGTTTGATGTTATCCCAAGTAAATTCGACATATGCCCAGCCTTCTTTTGGATCAAGACTTTGCGTGGAGGTTTCGTTTCTCATTTCCTGTTGGAAAATGCTAAATAGCTCGGCGATCTCTTGCGGGTCGTTAATTACTAAACGCTTAGCCATGCGGTTTGAGTTAAAAATAATGCTACTTACTCCCTCGCTATCATTGATTCTTAAGAGCGGGTAGTTATTCAACTTATATTCTTCCGTTGCTACGACGGGTTGTAGATATTGGACGTATGCATCAAAAGGAACCGTGTATTCGCGAACTAGTCTTTTCCCGTTTGTTAGCTCATACCCAATGGCAATTACACGTAGTTGTTTTCTACGGTCAAAGGTAACGTTTTGGTCAGCAATGACGCTTTGATGAATATTATGAATTAGTTCTATGGAATGAGGGTCCTCATAGAAAAACAGCTGTCTAGCAAAACGCTCGTTTAAGTCATCGTATATTGGTGTGGCTTTATCATGCTTATAAGGATCATTGCTTAATTGGTAGATGTTATCGGAAAAATAAACTTTGGTAATATCTTTCGTATCCGGTACTCGTCGTTCAAAACCAGTGATATCTTGTTGAAGCAGAACACCTACGACAACCATAACGAGGACAAACGCCACATATCCTTTCCACTTATTAAACACACGCCAGGTTTTTTCTAACAGCATTTCGGCCAAGAAGTAACCAAATACCGAACCTGCCACATATCCAAAAATAATCCATTCGAAAATATTCCCTTGCGTTTCACCGAAATACAATCCACCGAGGAGCATCGCACAAAAGGCAACACCATACTTAAAAACTGGGCGCAATGGACCAAATGCGATTGCTTGTGATGCGGCTTCGATATTACGTTTTTGATAGACAAACAATGAAACGAAATAAAAGGCTACGATGATTAAGCTGTATACAATGATTTCTTTTGTAGTTAACGGACTGTGCACAAGCTGGGTGGCACGAACTAAAGCGACTAAACGCTCTAAATTCTGTGACATATGGTAATTCACACTAAAGCCCAGTAAATAATATTTCACATTCATCATCGAAAGCAGTGTGATCCCTGCAGGGAAGAATAACAACACATACGTTAATGCTGCATGCAGGACGGACATACCTGTAAACATTGCAACAAAGATTCCCGCGAAAAAAATAAATAAATTCAATAGTATAGTAATGCCTACCCAATGCAAAATGTTTGCTAACGAAAGCAGTTCATATGCTTGGAAGAACCCGCGCGACATAAATAGGACAATAGCCGTAATGATGACAGGGATGACTAGAATTAAGATTCCATATAGCACATGCTGATTAAATAGAGATGCTCTCTTGATTGGCAAACTATGCATATAATCCGCTGGAAGCTTTGCTTGTATATAGCGGAATAGAAAGATAGCTAATATAACAGGGACAGTCCAAAATAGCATAATTTGGAATGGTTCAGAGATAGTAAATAGACTTTTCGATGTTATATAGTGATGTTGAAGCCAGTGCTTTGGGTCTCTACTATAAGCCATTAATAAATGTAGAGGGAGTGAAAATAACAAAGCGATGAGATAAGCAATGCCAACCCAGCCAACATTTCTGAACGTCTGCTTAAAGATTCCTCGGTTAAACGATAATGTTTTCGATAGCATAGCCTACATCCCTCATTTCATAAATAAAGATTTCCTCAAGCGTTAATGGTAAAAGGTCAAAGATAATCGGTTTATAATTCTCAATATGGGATACTAATAAGTCTTTCTTACCGCGAACGATATATAGGAATACACTTCCACGTTCTTCTTTATACAAAATGTCTAATGCTTCAAAGAATGCAGGAGGAGGTGTGTTCTTGAATGCCAATTGGACCTTATGCACATCAGATTTAAGATCATCCAGATCCTTCTCAATCATCAATGTCCCATCATGAAGAATTCCTACATGATCGCATAAATCTTCAACTTCGCGCAGGTTGTGAGACGATATGAGAATCGTCATGCCGCGTTCTGCTACATCTTGCACGAGCAGGTTCTTCACCTTTTGACGCATAACCGCGTCTAAACCATCTAGAGGTTCATCTAAAATAAGTACGTCAGGCATAGCAGAAAGAGTAAGCCAAAATGCAACCTGACGCTGCATACCTTTTGACATGCGCTCTATTTTTTTATTCAGATCAATTGGGAAGGCTTCCTTAAGTTTTTGAAAGCGTTCATCATTCCACGAAGTATAAATACTGCGATAGAAATCAGCCATTTGTTTAATCGTTGCATTTGGGAAGAAGTACAGTAGGTCTGCTAGAAAAATCGTGCGTTGCTTCTTTTCCACGTTTTCAAAAATTGGTTCTCCGCCAATCAGTACTTCTCCCGAGTCTTGTTTGTATATGCCTGCAATGATTTTAAGTAGTGTAGTTTTGCCAGCACCATTTGAACCGAGTAGTCCATAGATAGACCCTTTATCAATATGAAGGGAAACGTCTTTCACAGCTTCCATAGAATCAAACTTCTTTTTTATGCTGACAACCTCAATCATTCGAATCCCCTCCTTTGACACTTTGTTCCGCTATGGAAATACATGACAAGATTTCCTCTTTATCAATCCCTAAATACATCGCTTCGGAAATCAGCTTAATTAGATCGCTCTTCATTTTCTTCACCTTCTCTAGATTCATCGTGTTAGACTGCGGCGCAACGAAGCTACCTTTGCCAGGAACTGAATAAATAAAGCCTTGGTATTCAAGTTCGCGGTAAGCCTTTTGAATCGTATTCGGGTTAATCGTTAACTCCTGTGCTAAGACTCTAACGGATGGTAGCTGTGAATCGGGCTTCATAACTTCGCGAATAATAAGTTCTTTTAACTTATCGATTAGTTGCTCATAAATCGGTATGCGACTTCGTACATCTAACTGAAACATAAAATATCCCCCTTTCCAATTGAACTAATAAAAGTAATAGAGCAAATAGATCTATTAACGCTCAATGTGGTTTAGTTATTACTGCAACATTAACAGAACTAACTGTGTTATAACTCGTAATACAGTGATTATAATATGTGGAATTTGAAATTGCAACTGTCTTTTGCAAAAAAAATCTAGTATAATTAAAAAACTATCAAATTCTTATTATTCAGTAAATTTCCACTTCATTCTAAGTGGTGATTGCTCCATATGAAGATTCAAGCATTTATTCCATAATCCCAAAGAGGTGACGTACATGTTCATTTGCGATAAATTAAAAGAAAAAAAGCCACTTATATCCTTTGAGATATTCCCGCCAAAAAAAGAATTTCCGATTGATACGATTTACCAAACCATCGATGATTTAGTAAACATTAACCCTGATTTTATAAGTGTGACTTATGGAGCTGGGGGAAGTACGAAGGATAATACCGTAGATATTGCGTCCTATATTACAGAGAAGTACAACCTGTCAGCATTAGCTCATTTAACGTGCCTAACCTCTACCAAAGAAGATATTGAGAACACACTAGGGGCGCTAAAGGAAAAGGGAGTTAAGAATATCTTAGCGCTCCGGGGCGATTACCCTCAGAATGCGTCTCCAGAAGACTTCCAAAATCCGAAATACTATAAAAGCTCTATTGATTTAATTGAACATATTAAGCAGTATGGGGACTTTTGCGTAGGTGGTGCATGTTATCCAGAGAAGCACCCGGAAGCGAAAAGCGAAGAGGATGATCTATTATTCTTAAAACGTAAAGTGGAAGCGGGTGCCGACTTCTTAATCACGCAATTGTTCTTCGATAATGAAATCTTCTATCGTTTCATGGAGCAAACCCAGAAGTATAACATTAACGTACCGGTTCTAGCGGGTATTCTACCAGTCCTGAACAAGAACCAGGTAGAGAAAATTGTCTCTCTAACAGGATGCAAGATGCCAGAGAAGTTTTTGCGCATTCTAAGCAAATACGAGCATAGTCCTGAATCGTTAGCAGAAGCTGGACTAGCATATGCGAAGGAACAAATGATAGATTTATTGTCTTGGGGAATTGATGGGATCCATCTGTATACAATGAACAAGCCGGCACCTACGAAGGAAATTATCAGTGGGCTTACAACGATAAGAGGTTTCTTAAATACGAAAGCTTAATGTAAATAAATGATTAGATAGAGGTTCAAGGCTAAAAAGTGAAGTTGAAAAATATGATTGACATAGCCGAAAGTCATTATATAATTGTAATTACGAACAAACAACATGAAGTTGTTATTAAAAACCACGAAGGTTTATATAGACCCTGCCATTGGCAAGGTTTGTATCCTCGTGGTTTATTTGTGTCTAAAAGTAAAAACATTAAACAAGTGAATTTAAAGCTAGAAGTTAGAAGTTAGAAGTTGGCAGTTAGAAGTTAGAAGTCTGTCTAGTAATCTAGGAATAACACAAAAAGAGAGGGAATTAGAGTCTATGAAAAACAAAAAATGGGTCATTCTTTTATTAGTAGGTATCATGGTAGTATCAGTATTCATGACTGGATGTGGCAAGAAGAATGCTACAGGAACACAGCCTAAACAAGAAGTGAAGAAGGATGAGTTGATTCTTGCCATTGGTTCAGAGCCTGAGGATGGTTTTGACCCTACGAATGGATGGGGTAGATATGGTTCGCCATTATTTCAGAGTACACTATTAAAATACGATAAAGATTTAAAAATTACTAACGATTTAGCAACTGGATACGAAGTAAGTAGCGATGGTCTAGTTTGGACTGTGAACATCCGTAAAGATGTGAAATTCTCTGATGGTAAGCCACTAAGTGCGGATGATGTGGTATATACCTTTGAAACCACGCGAGACAGTGGTTCTGTAATTGACTTGAACAACTTAAAGAGTGTGAAAGCTGTTAACGAGTCTACTATTGTTTTCGAACTGAAAGAGTCACAATCAACGTTTATAAATCAATTATTAACAACAGGGATAGTACCGAAGCATGCCCACAATGACAACTATGCACAGCAACCAATCGGTTCGGGACCATTCAAGTTTGTTCAGTGGGATAAGGGGCAGCAGATAATAGTAGAAGTAAACCCTGAATATTACGGCGAGAAGCCAAAGTTTAAGAAGTTAACGTTTTTATTCTTAAGTGAAGATGCAGCATTCGCGTCTGCAAAGGCTGGTCAAGTAGATGTAAGTTATATTCAAGCAGGGTTTAGCAAGCAAGCAGTAACTGGAATGAAGCTTGAAACACTAGAAAGCGTCGATAACCGTGGTATTATGTTCCCATTTGTTGCTTCTGGACAGAAAACGGCGGAAGGGTTGCCAGTGGGGAATGACGTAACGGCTGATGCTGCGATTCGCAAAGCAATCAATATCGCAATAGACCGTAAAGCTTTAGTGAGTGGCGTACTGGAAGGGCAAGGGACACCTGCCTATACATCTGTGGATAAACTTCCGTGGTGGAATAAGGATGCAGTAATCAAAGATGCAGACATGGATGGAGCAAAGAAAATTCTAGCAGATGGTGGATGGGCGGATAGTAATAGTGATGGTATAGTAGAGAAGAATGGATTGAAAGCAGAATTCGTGCTAGTATATCCAGCTAGCGACCAAACACGTCAATCCTTAGCATTAGCAGTATCAGATATGATTAAGCCATTAGGCATTAATATTAAAGCAGAGGGTAAGAGCTGGGATGATATCGGGAAGATGATGCACTCCAATGCAGTATTATTTGGATGGGGTAGCCATAATCCTATTGAAATGTATAATCTATATAGTAGTACAACAAAGGGAGTTTCTTGGTACAATACTGGTTATTACGGGAACCCTGTAGTCGAAGATTACATGAACAAAGCGTTAAGAGCGACAACTGAGCAAGAAGCCAATGAGTACTGGAAGAAGGCGCAATGGGATGGGGAGACAGGGTTAAGTGCTAAGGGTGACGCTCCTTGGGCATGGTTAGTGAACATCAATCACCTATATCTTGTGAATGAAAAATTAAACATCGGTGCCCATAAAATTCAACCGCACGGTCATGGCTGGCCGATTACCGATAACATAGTAGAATGGAATTGGATTGATTAATCGATATGAATAAACAATGGCTTCAATTCATTGGCTATAAAAGCATAAGATTTGTAACGTTAATTGGTGCGATTTGTGTATTTTCGTTTCTCTTAGTAGCCGCTTCCCCGATAGACCCAATACAGGCCTATGTGGGGGCAGACATGATGACGGTAGGACCGGAACAACGCGCCAAAATTGCTGAATATTGGGGGCTGGACCAGCCTCCTCTTCAGCAATTTCTTCGTTGGGGATCTGCCGTGCTCCAAGGGGATTTTGGAACATCGATGATATATCGCCAACCAGTACTTGATGTGATTGGAGAGCGGTTTTTAGCTTCATTGGCACTTATGGGCACAGCTTGGGTGCTATCGGGTCTATTTGGCTTCGTATTAGGAGTAGTTGCTGGGATGAAGCAAGGCACTTGGGTTGATAAGGTGATCCGTTGGTATTGCTATACCCTTGCATCAACGCCAACTTTTTGGCTGGGCCTTCTATTTCTTATTGTATTTTCTGTATGGCTTGATTGGTTTCCAATAGGGCTAAGTGTACCTGCGGGTGTTTTGGTGGAAGATGTCACGTTTGTAGACCGAATTCGCCATTTAGTACTTCCAGCTCTTACACTAAGCGTACTTGGGGTGGCCAATGTAGCACTACATACACGTCAGAAACTCGTGGAAGTACTGACATCAGACTACGTGCTTTTTGCTAAGGCGCGAGGAGAAAAGGGATGGGTCTTATTCCGACGTCACGGGTTACGGAACATAGCGTTCCCAGCGATTTCTCTACAGTTTGCATCTTTTAGCGAACTATTTGGAGGTGCAGTACTAGCGGAGCAGGTATTCTCCTATCCTGGGCTTGGGAAGACGATTTCCGATGCCGGGCTTCGAGGGGATATCCCTCTCTTGTTAGGGATTGTCGTATTTAGTGCTGTGTTTGTTTTTGTTGGGAATTTAATAGCAGACATCATATATAGAATAGTCGATCCGCGGATCCGGGAAGGAGAGTCTATATGAGACTAAATCGTCGTCAAAAAACGATTCTTACTGTGATCTTAATGGGTACATTACTTTTATCCGTAATTATTAGTGGCTGGTTATTAAGTGAGGAAAGAATTGCTACTAACTTAGAAATCCGCAATTCTGCCCCGTCCCTAGAGCATTTATTCGGCACGGACTGGCTAGGAAGAGATATGCTTACGAGAACCGTCAAAGGGCTAACCTTAAGTATTGGTATCGGTTTATTAGCAGCGACAGCTAGTGCCATCATAGCCATCACCTTAGGAGTAATATCTGCTACGATGGGTAAGGTGGTTGATAGCTTTATTTCTTGGCTTATCGATTTGTTCCTAAGCGTACCACATCTGGTAACATTAATATTGATAGCTTTTGTACTAGGCGGGGGAATTAAAGGCGTAGTAATCGGGGTCGCACTTACCCACTGGCCTAGCTTGACGAGGGTCATTCGTGCAGAGGTCATGCAGCTTCGCGCTGCTGATTATATCCAAGTATCGCGTGTGCTAGGGAAATCTCGATGGTGGATTACGACAAAACATATTGTGCCTCATTTGATTCCACAGTTCTTTGTCGGTTTATTGTTGCTGTTTCCCCATGCGATTCTGCATGAAGCAGCGGTTACGTTTTTAGGATTTGGGTTGTCAGCTCAGCAACCGGCAATCGGAATTATTTTGTCGGAATCAATGCGATATTTATCGACGGGTATGTGGTGGCTTGCATTTTTTCCAGGTTTTGCATTACTTGTTATTGTGCGTGCCTTTGATAGTTTAGGGGAAAACATACGATTGTTGATTGATCCACATAGTGCCCATGAATAAAGAAAACTTAGTTCAGATGGAGTTTTACTCAAGAGTACCCAGTTTTCTGTAAGGTAAAACCTTACGAAAACGGATGTTACTCTACCAGAACTCTAGTTGCACTTATTTCGCCTGTGCCCCTTGTGGGTAAAGCTTGGCGGCACTTCTCTCCCGCTTTCACCTCAGGTACGTAATGGTTCTAACTATTTAAAAATAGAAGAACCATTCTGTAGAAGTGGGAGTATTAGTAAACGCCGCTGAGATAAAATGGGATATGTAACGATTCATATAAGGATATAGTGATGAATGCCAAATGTTCGGGAGGTGTAATATGCCGATATTAGAGGTAAAGGATTTATCCGTTTCATTTATACAGTATACAAGCGGCCTTCGACAACAGAATCTTCAAGTCATTAACAACCTAAATGTATCGGTAGAAAAAGGCGAGATACTTGCTATTATTGGCTCTAGTGGCTCTGGTAAGAGTTTGCTCGCACATGCAATTCTAGGTATTTTGCCTAACAACGCACAGGTTGGGGGACAAATCTTATATAAAGGCAAACGACTTACGCAGGAACGTCAACAAGACCTGAGGGGGAAAGAAATTGCATTCATTCCTCAGTCAGTGAATTTTCTAGATCCTTTGATGAAGGTTGGCAAGCAAGTACAAACGGCAGTAAATCATGGCGATGCTATTGCTGCGCAGCGAAAAGCATTCGAAAGACAAAATCTAGCACCCCATGTAGAGGCTATGTATCCATTTCAATTATCTGGTGGCATGGCTAGAAGAGTATTAGTTTCTACAGCCATAGTAAGTGGGGCAGAGGTGATTATTGCCGATGAACCAACTCCAGGGTTAGACGATAAGGTCATTCAAGAAGCTATGGGAAGCTTCCGAGAGCTTGCAAATCAGGGAAAAGCTGTGATTCTAATCTCGCACGATATTGAGATGGCTTTACAAATTGCGGATAAAATTGCTGTGTTCTATGCAGGAACTACGTTAGAGGTTGCACCTGTAGCAGATTTTACGAATGATGGAGAAGGATTGAGACATCCGTATAGTAAAGCGCTATGGAAAGCGTTGCCGCAAAACGGGTTCCAACCGATAGGAGGGTCTCAGCCAATGCCGAATCAATTACCTGAGGGATGCTTATTCCAACCAAGATGCAAATGCTTTTCTCATGAGTGTATCAGCAATCGTCCAGATACACGGGAACTACGGGGCGGCCTTGTGAGGTGTAATCATGCTTGTTGATGCGAAGCATATTGGATATCGATATCGTAAGGATCGCTGGGTATTAAAGGACGTTAGCATGCATGTTGAGGAAGGCGAAATCGTTGGACTCGTTGGACCTAGCGGATATGGAAAGACAACCTTAGGTCGGATTCTTGCGGGGTACTTGCAGCCACATGAAGGGCAGCTAACATTTCAGGGGAAGCCATACCAACAGTTTCAAGGGTACCATCCGATTCAAATTGTATTGCAGCATCCGGAGAAAGCCGTGAACCCACGGTGGAAGATGAAAGAAATTCTAACGGAGGGATGGTCTCCTAATCAGGAATTGCTAACATCTCTAGGGATTGAAGAAGAATGGTTATCTCGCTGGCCCAATGAGTTGTCCGGTGGAGAATTGCAAAGGTTCTGTGTAGCGAGGGCTTTAGGACCACAAACCAAGCTTTTAATTGCGGATGAGATGACAACAATGCTAGACGCTGTGACACAAGCTCAAATTTGGCATACGGTGTTAGATATTGTAAAACAACGCAAGATGGGCTTGATTGTTATCAGTCATGACAAACATCTAATCAATAGAATGAGTACTAGAGTTGTAGATTTACAAAAAATCAATCAGGCTTAATAGAGACTACATAGATAATGCCAGAGCTCCTTTCAGGGGCTTTTTTTGCTGTCAGAAAAGTATAAGTTAGCTGTAGATTGGAACACTTAGGCGTTTCACCCATATTATATAAAAGACTTGTGTTCAGATGGAGTTTTGAAATTATTATTATGGGAGGTCTATAAATGTTTGAGAAATATGTGTCTCTTGTTCAAATGTTTTTACCAAACGGGGGTCAATTAATTTATGCCAATCAACAGCCGGCTATACAATTAGCAGATGTTGATGGTGATGGATATGCAGAGGTAGTAGCAGGCTACCGATTACAAAACGAAATGTATATCATTGTATTGAAATGTACTTTTCCACAGTGGCGTGTGATTGCAAATGTAAAAGGAAAAGGCTATGCCATAAGCTATTTAGGTTCAGCGCCAATCTCAAACTGTAATGCTTGCAATATTATTATCGGCTGGCAAATGGGGACGAATTGGTCTGAGCTTGCAATCTATGAATGGAAGAATCATAGACTTCAGAACACACTTACAACACCGGTTATATTCAGTTGCCTAGATATTGTGAGAAAACAGGTTTCCTGCGGAGACGTAGACCGTATAGCATTATGGATGCATGATACTGGTGAGGCATATCTAGTCGATGTCTATCAATGGTCAGACGGTAAGCTTGTACTTGCGACGAACGGTGTACAGCATTACTACAAAGGTCTAGTAGACTATTATCAGAATCTAGTAAAAGAAATGCCAGATTCCCAAGTGTACTGGTATTATCTAGCGGAGAGCCAATATAGGGCAGGAATGGGAGGGCAGGCATTAGCATCTATTGAGCGAGTCTTGCAATTTGATAGCCCATATCCTTCAGAAGAAACTGCCAAAGATTTAAAGAGAAGAATCTTAAGCAAAGAACCTATAGATTGCGCACAAGAAGAAGCTATGGAAGAAATGTGTGAAGTGAACGACAGGGCGATACAGGGCTATGCTGTATCCGTAAAAACCACAGCCGGCCAGAAGTGGGGATATATCAATACTGAAGGGAACTACATCATAGAGCCTCGGTATGAATATGCCATGGACTTTCAATGCAATGGATTAGCCGTTGTACAAGTGGATAATTTGAACGGATTGATCGATGAAACAGGCAACTTCGTCGTGGAACCGAAATATAGCATGATTTCGGAGTTTGCAGAACAGCGCGCCGTTGTATCTGACCACCAAGGCTATAAAGTGATTGATGAGACGGGCAAGGTTTACACTTCTGAATCGTATGATTATATTGATAACTTCTCTGAGGATCGAGCAGTATTTACTGCGAAGAATGGCGATGGAGATTTCCGCAATGGGTACTTAAATCGGGAAGGTCAAGTTGTCATTCAACCGCAGTTTATGACAGCATACTCCTTTAAAAACGGAAAAACAGTCGTGCAAAAGAGCGAGAACGAGTTTGCATTAATTGGTCGTAATGGGGAGCTATATCAGACCTATCCATTTGCTTTCGTGGGTCCTATCGGAGACGGAATGATGGGATATAAAGCAACTATGGACGGGAAATATGGATATATCGATGAAAAGGGTACGATAATTATTGAGCCTAGATTTTCAGGTGCGTTACCTTTTGAGAATGGCCGTGCGATAGTAAATGCGTCCGATAATTACACGAACCGTTATGGACTGATTGATAAGACGGGTAAGTTTATAGTTCAGCCAGAATATAACGATATTATAGAGCTAGGAGAGGGCCGGTTGGCTTTAGGTAAGGCAATTGATGCAGAAGCGCCATACCAAGGCTCAGTGTATGCGATTGCGACAGTGGACGGTAAGCTACTGACAGAGTTTCAGTATTACAACGTATTAGATTATAAAATGGGTGTTGCCTCGGTCAATGACGGGCATAAGACGTTCTTCATTAAAACCGACGGAACCATAGCGGAGGATTTGCCAATCATTGATGGTTGTGGCTCCCTCGTCTTAATGGAATGCGGAAATCTAATCAAAGTAATCATGGATATGAGGGTGTACTTCATTAACCGTGCAGGGGAATTGGTATGGAAAGAGAACAATATAATTCCTTTAACACCACCATATCGAGTGATAGAGAAAAAGTATAAACCGAATAAGGATTATTTAGTATACTATCCACAAGTAGAAGGCGTACAAAAGCCGGCAGTGCAGAGCAAAATCAATAAAAGGCTGCAGGAGTTATCGCAAATTAAACCGATTAAACCAGATGTTAAGCTCGACTATAATTACACAGGGGACTTTGCAGTAGAATTTTTCAGAAAAGATTTACTAGTCTTAGAGCTAAACGGTTATGAATATCCGTTCGGTGCTGCCCATGGAATGCCAAATAAGACCTATGCGAACATAGATTTGAAAACTGGTGCCTTTTACCGATTAGGTGATTTATTCAAAGCAAATAGTGACTATGTAAAGGTCTTAAGTGATATTGTCGAGGAACAGATTAAGAACGATCCAGAGTATTCGTATGTGTTCCCAGGCACTTACAAAGGAATTTTCACGAATCATCCGTTCTATATAGATCTGAAAGCTCTTTACGTATATTTCGCACCATACGAAATTGCGCCATATGCAGCGGGATTCCCTACATTTAGAATACCATTCACGGAAATCGACACAATCATTAATAAAAAAGGTGACTTCTGGAGATCATTCCATTTTCCTAAAAAGCCAAATACCAATGAATCATAAAACAATATAAATTGCTTACAATAGAGAATGTTGATATAATTTATTAAAATGGATTCAGGAGGAACGTTATGAGTGAGAAATTTCGGTTAATTACACGCAGCGATTTTGACGGGCTTGTGTGCGCGGTACTACTTAAAGAGATGGATTTAATTGACGATATTAAGTTTGTGCATCCGAAGGATATGCAGGATGGCATCATTGAGGTTTCTAACCGCGACATTTCAACGAATCTTCCGTATGTGGAAGGTGTTTATTTAGCATTTGACCACCATTTAAGCGAGACGATACGTGTGGGTGGACAACGCAATAATCATATTATCGACGCGGACGCACCTTCGGCTGCTCGTGTAGTGTATAATTATTACGGTGGCAAAGTCCGTTTCCCGAACATTTCTGAAGAAATGATTTTGGCGGTTGATAAAGCAGATTCTGCGCAGTTCTCCATGGAGGACGTCATCCACCCACAAGGCTGGGAGCTTTTAAGCTTTCTAATGGATGCACGTACGGGGTTAGGTCGTTTCCGTGATTTCCGAATTTCGAACTATGAGCTCATGATGCAGTTAATTGATTATTGCAAAGATAAGCCAATCGAAGACATCTTACAGCTACCAGATGTCAAAGAGCGTGTAGATTTGTTTTTCCAATACGAAGAAATGTTTAAAGAGCAGCTTCGCAACAATTCAAAAGTTCATGGCAATGTCCTTGTCATTCACTTAAAGGACGAAGAGATTATCTACCCTGGTAACCGTTTCGTGCCGTATGCATTGTTCCCTGAGTGCAATATATCAATCCATGTACTATGGGGCTTAAAGAAGCAAAACACTGTATTCACTGTAGGTAAGTCGATTTTCGACAGATCTTCTCAAGTGAACATTGGAGAAATCATGCTACAGTACGGCGGTGGCGGACATAATAATGCGGGAACTTGCCAGATAGCCAATGAATCAGCGGATCAAATCTTAGCGGAAATTATTGAGAAAATTCAAGATAAATAAGAACGGTGATAACAGTCTCGCGATCGTGGGACTGTTTTTGCCATGTTGAGGAGGTGTACGATGTTAGAGTTAACGGAAGAAAGAGTCGTCCCTAAACTTATGAAGCCAACCAACGGAATGCTACTAGAGCATTTGGCAAGATATTATTTTGCTACTCCTTATATATATGGTAGAGTCCTTGATATCGCATGTGGAGCAGGCTACGGATGCCACATGATTGCGAAAGAACGGAAACGAGAAGTGACGGAGGTGATCGGAGTTGACATTGACCCTATCACAATCCGATATGCGAACCGAGAATATAATCATCCCAAGATCGAGTTTCGAGTAGGGGATTGTACCGATCCGAACCTTCCGGAACAACTGGGAATGTTTGAGACGATTATCAGTTTCGAAACAGTGGAGCATATTGAGGATGACCAACAATTTATTGAAAACGTATACCAGATGCTTTCCCCAGGAGGGAAGTTTATTATTTCAAGTCCTTTCGGACAAGGCAGAGGGAAACCAACGACGGAGCCTTTTCATGTGCATCAGCTTACACAGCAGGAATTTGAAGAGTTATTTACAGCTTTCTCATCCGTAGAGTTCTACTATCAGAGGGGTGTAACCTTTGAGAAAACGCAAAGAGAAGGTGTAAAGTATTATATTGGTATGGCAGTTTGCACAAAATAATAAAGAATAGCAGAGAACATTAGTAATTCATTAGTAACCCTACAGGGAAGAAATGAGCTAGCTATAATAAAATATATAAATGTAAGAAATGAGGATGAATCCACTGACAGATTTTAAAGCCTTAGGAATTCAAAGCGCAATATGTCATGCATTAAAGGCGCATGGCCTTGTAAAGCCTACACCTATTCAACAACGTGCAATTCCTGTAATTTTAGACGGGAAAGACGTAATCGCTCAAGCGCAAACAGGTACGGGCAAAACATTAGCTTTTGTACTACCAATATTAGAAAAGATTGATATTGAAAGCAGTCATGTACAAGCATTAATCGTCACACCAACTCGGGAGTTAGCGATTCAAATTACAACAGAGATTAAAAAGATGATTGAGAATTTAGAAGGTCTAAACGTTCTATCGGTGTATGGTGGACAAGATGTAGAGGCGCAATTGAAGAAGTTAAAGGGCGCTCAACACGTGGTAGTCGCAACACCTGGTAGATTGTTAGATCATGTGCGAAGAGGATCGATTCAACTACATACAGTTAAAATGCTGGTACTCGATGAAGCAGATCAAATGTTACATATGGGATTCCTACCAGAAGTCGAGGATATTATGCATGAGCTATCAGACGATCGGCAAACGATGCTTTTCTCTGCTACCATGCCGCAACAGATCCGCTCACTAGCGAAAAAATATATGATTAAACCAGAGGATATCCGTGTAAAAACAACACAAATCACGGTCAAAGATATTAAGCAATTAGTGATTGAAACTACCGACCGTGCGAAACAAGCAACCCTCCGACAGCTCATCGAACAATATAGACCGTACATGGCAATTATATTTTGTCGTACGAAACGTAGAGCTAGCACCCTAAACGAAGCATTGATTGGATTTGGTTACGCATCGGACGAGCTACATGGGGATTTATCGCAAGCAAAACGTGAGTCAGTCATGAAAAGCTTCCGTGACGCGAAACTGCAATTACTCGTGGCCACAGATGTGGCGGCTCGTGGCCTTGACGTAGAAGGAGTGACACACGTATTCAACTATGATATCCCTCATGATACAGAAAGCTATATTCATCGTATCGGGCGAACGGGAAGAGCTGGTGGCAAGGGGTTAGCCATCACGCTTGTCGCACCTAAAGATAAGATGTACTTGGACATTATCGAGAAGGGCATTGATATGCAAGTAGAGCGGCATAAGGTTCAGTTGCCAAAAGAACAAAGTATGCAGCAGCAACGAAGCCAACGACCTGATGGTGATAATCAGAGTGCCAACCGAAGTGCTAATCGAAGTGCTAATCAGGGAACCAATCGAATAAAACCACAACGAGCTAGTGGGAGAAATAAAACAGAAAGCCCTACGATGACGTATGATGAAAGACGAGCAAAGAATATCCAAAGGAATAAAGAGCGCAGAAAAGGTTCTCGTTGAATTTCCTTATTAGAGAAAATTAGTGAAACATTCTATCAATCTCCAACGTCTTAACTCTCAGAAATAATCAAAAAAGGATGATTGATTGTATGAGAAATATATTGAAAAATAAAACAATGGTATTGGTAATACTCGTTTTACCAGTGCTGTTACTCACTGCTTGTGGTGGAGTATTGAATACAAATACGAAAACGGATCCGTTTCAAGATGTCGATAATATGGGAGCAGTCTATGCCTTAGCACTTGATGCGTATATGGAGATTGATAAACATGTCAATGAAGGAATGCAGTATATAGCTTTAGATGTTGTATTGCCAGAAATCACTGAAGAGGAAGAGCAATACATTAAGAATCACCTAAAGAAATACAACGCTGAAATCAAAGAAATGACATTTGAGGAATTAGTCAACCAAGGATTGTTTAGCCAGGAGACGTATTCATTGGAAGGCGTTTATCTAACATTAGAAGAAGCAGAAGAAATCGGTGAGAATGAATGGTTGATACATGGCACGAAATTCCGCGGCGGCATGGAGATTAACCCGATGGAAGCCAAAATTAAATTTGAAAATGGCCAATGGAAGGTCATTTCATCAGAAATTAAGTTTATTTAGGCTAATATTAGTAGCAGCATTTAACATTATAGAGGTCGAATTTGCCCCTATTACTCGAAGAGTAATAGGGTATTATTTTTTGTATTGTAAGAAAATCAACGATAGGCAATACATGGGTACTCTTTCAATATAAAAGTAAGCTATAAAACTCTAACTTACACCCCTAAAACAGATGATATAAAGGGGTGTTAATAATTTGTATAAATAATTTGGAGGCGCATATTTTGAAAAAGTTTTTTGTGTTTTTATTAATCGGCTGCTCTAGCTTACTGCTTATAACTAGCTCAATAATGTATGAAAACAACAAAACTAATAATTCAAGAAAAATAATTGTCTCTCAAGATCAGCCAGTTTCTAATAATATTGATGATATAATTAGCTCTGTAGAATATGTTGTAATTGGTGAGTATACTAACTTTCAAGAAAGTTGGAATATGGCAAGAAGTAAGGATAGGAAAAAAGGTGCAGATGACGTAGTAGTAACAGGTAGACTATATGATTTTAAAGTTGATGAATATATAAAAGGTATTGATAAAAGTAGAATATTGGTAAATTTATTATATAGTTATTCAGATAAAATAATAGGGTTAGAAAATGAGATAGTGGATGACTATTATTATCAACCGATAATTGGGGAGAAAGTAGTATTATTTCTTAACAAAGATAAAGTATTTAATAATTTTTACCCCGCAATTCATCCTTATGAATATATCGTAGGAGATGACCATTTAAGAATCAAAACAAAAAACAAGGTAATAAGCGATACTTTTATCAATAAAGAGTTAAGTATATCTGTTCTTAAAGAAAAGACAAAAATTAAATAGATTGCTAGATTATTGGCAATAAAAGAAGTTTGGTATCCAGACATGCTGGTTACCAAACTCTTTTCATATATCCATAAATTTAAACTACCTTAGTCGTCCATTCTTCGCAATTCCATACATGGGTTACCACATCACGGTAAAATTCTGGTTCGTGGCAGATGAGGAGAATACTACCCTTGTATTCCTTCAATGCGCGCTTTAATTCTTCCTTCGCATCCACGTCTAAATGGTTGGTAGGCTCGTCTAGTAATAATAGGTTCGTCTCTTTATTGATAAGCTTGCACAAGCGCACTTTCGCTTGTTCTCCACCACTTAGTACGACAACTTTGCTTTCGATGTGCTTTGTAGTAAGTCCACATTTTGCTAAGGCAGCACGGATTTCACGTTGCTCCATTGCCGGGAACTCTTGCCACACTTCTTCGATGCATGTCTTATAATTCGCTTCACGGATTTCCTGCTCAAAATATCCAAGGTGTAGATAATCACCGAGCTGAACGTCTCCGGAATATGCTGGAATCAGACCGAGAATGCTTTTTAACAGAGTTGTCTTACCTAGACCATTGGCTCCTACTAATGCAATCTTTTGGCCGCGCTCCATATATAAGTTCAATGGTGATGAAAGTGGAGCATCGTATCCGATCACTAAATCCTTCGTTTCAAAGATCATCTTGCCGGTTGCTCGTGCAGGTAAGAACTTAAATTCTGGCTTTGGCTTTTCCTTCGCTAGCTCAATAACATCCATCTTATCAAGTTTCTTCTGTCTCGACATTGCCATGTTTCTAGTGGAAACGCGCGCCTTGTTACGAGCAACAAAATCTTTTAATTCGTCGATTTCTTGTTGTTGTTTTTTGTAAGCTGACTCTAGCTGCGATTTCTTCGATTCATAAATATTCATGAAGTTATCGTAGTCGCCGACATAACGATCTAAGCATTGATTCTCCATGTGGTAGATTAAGTTAATAACACTGTTTAAGAACGGAATGTCATGAGAAATCAAGATAAAAGCGTTCTCGTATTCTTGTAAATAGCGTCGTAACCAATCAATGTGAGATTCATCTAGATAGTTAGTAGGCTCGTCTAATAAAAGGATGTCTGGTTTTTCTAGCAGTAATTTTGCCAACAATACTTTTGTACGTTGACCACCACTTAGGTCTTGAACTTCACGATCGAGTCCGATGCTGCTTAAACCAAGGGCTCTCCCAATTTCCTCAACTTTAGAGTCAATAATATAGAAGTCGTTACTTGTAAGGATATCCTGAATATTACCCATATCCTCTAGCATCTTTTCTAGTTCCTCTGGTGTTGCGTCGCCCATCTTTTCGCAGATTAGGTTCATTTCTGTTTCTAAATCAAACAGGTATTGAAATGCCCCTCTAAGAGCATCGCGGATGGTCATACCTTGCTCAAGTTTTGTGTGTTGATCGAGGTATCCAACACGTACGCGTTTCGCCCATTCGATTGTTCCAGCATCAGGCTCAAACGTACCAGTAATAATATTCATAAATGTGGATTTTCCTTCGCCGTTTGCTCCAATTAAGCCAACGTGCTCACCTTTTAAAAGACGGAAGGAAACGTCATTAAAAATTGCTCGGTCTCCAAAACCGTGGCTGAGATTTTTTACCGTTAAGATACTCATAATCGAACCCTTTCTATTTTCAGTTTCATATTTTATAAAGCGTCAATGCTTGAACGATTTTTTTAGACATGCCCATACATTATATACGATATTGGCGGACTAATAAATGGTTTTATATTGGGTAGAATTGCAGATTAATAGATGCTTAATAATTGTATCCCAAAATCCTTTAAAGATTTACGTTTCTGCTTATAGTCAGGAATGATTGTTTGAACAAAGCTCCAAAAATCCTTAGAATGGTTCATATGCTTAAGGTGTGCTAGTTCATGGACTAGTACATAATCAAGTAGTGGTAAGGGCGCCGTCATTAAGCGCCAGTTTAAATAGATCACGCCATTACTTGTGCAAGAGCCCCAACGCTTTTTCTGTTCTTTAAAAGTAACGCTCTTTGGTTGTACATGCATTAAGGGGCAGTATAATTCTAGGCGGTCCTTCAATATTGTCTGACCTTGTAAGATATACCACTGCTTCAATAAGCATTTGATTGTTTCAGTCCGCTCGTACTTTGTCAGATCAGGAGGGATGGCAACATAGAAATGCTTGTCCTGAAATACGAGGGAAGGCTTTTTCTTTGATTGCGACAAAGGACGGACTGTCTGGGGGAGAATTGTTAACGGATAGTCTTCACCTAAGTAAGGAAATAGCTCGCCAGTGATATATTGTTTCGAATCGATTAATTGCGTTGCTTGCTGAATTGCAGATAGTTTTTTGGCGATCCAAGAGCTTTTCTTTTGCAAGACGCTATTCAGCGACTCCATGGTAATGCTCCTTGGCGCTGTGACGGTAACACCTTTCGTAGGATCAATGGAGATAGTGATATTTTTAATTATAGGCTTTTTGATTAAAATATACGGAATGGTCGTGTCTCTGTATTGGATGGTTGTAGTCATTAAGTTACTCCTTTGTAAACAGCCCGAAGCGTAAGATAAGCATCTGCATGACAAAAATATAAGGCATCAATAGTATAAGATATCATAAGTCGATAAACTATATTGAATCATAAGGTATATAGTAAGCTTACAATGAACAATAGAAAAAAACCATAATCGATTGGTGCGATTACGGTATTTTTACTATACATAAGTAAAGGTTTGCCCTATAGTTAGTGAAGAATTTCCAAATCTTACGGAATGCAGATCACTAAGCCTACAGGAATACGGTTCGGGTCGACGATATGAGGATTTAGATTAGCCATGATAGACTCGACGGTAACGTTATATCGAGTTGCGATTTTATATAAAGTATCGCCAGGCTGCACAATATAGTAACGGTCGGAAGGGCAGTGAACTGGAATTGGTTTTGGCATACATATCTTTTGACCAATTTGTAAAGCATCTGGATTTACATTTGGATTTGCTCGAACGATTGCATCGACAGATAAGCCATAACGGTTTGCTAGACGATAGAACGTATCACCTGCTTGAATTGTATAGCTTTGGTTTTCTGGACATGGATCAAGTGGCAGGCAAATAGTTTGCCCGATTTGTAAGTTATCTGGATCTATCTTAGGGTTGAAATGTAGGATGTTATCCATAGGAATATGGAAACGCTTAGATAATAGGAAAATCGTGTCCCCAGAGCGGATAACGTATGGCACTCCCATTTTACAATAGTCAGTCTTTTTATCTTTATGACTATGGTCGTCATATGTGTAATACATGCAAAATGCCTCCATTCAATATACTTCCGATAGGTTGCAATAGGTGTTTGCATATCTCGGAATACTACATGATATTAAATGGAATGCATTAATGTGAATTATTTTCAGGATAAATTTGATCTCAGCGGCGTTTACTAAGACTCCCACTCTATAGTGACGCCAAGCTTCACCACAAGGGGTACAGGCGAAATAAGTTATCTTAATAATTTTTTTACAGGGCTATAAATGTAACGCAGAATTCATCTTGAAAAATAGTCCTTGTAAGAGTCCTAGGCATCTAATAGAATAGGATAGATGAAATTTAAGGAGGTTAATCAATGGATAGCTCAGTCATTCTTTCAGCAATTTTATCGCCGTTCATCCTGTTTTTTATTCTGGGTTATCTAGTCATCGGGTTACGCTCTGATATCCGGTTCCCACCTGCTATGAGTCAGGGAATGATGATTTTCTTATTGCTTGCAATTGGCTTAGGAGGAGGAGTGAAGGTCGCCGATGCGATTGCGAATAATGCATCTCAGTTAACACTGCTGGTATCAAGTACGATATATGCAACCCTTGCAGGTGCGTTGATTGCGGTAGTCGCGTTCTTTGTCACGTATAAATTGATTCGTTTAGACGCAACCAATGCCGGTGCCATTGCCGTTCATAACGGCGCTGTTAGTACGGCGACGATGATTCTAGGACTTGCATTCTTGGCAGAAATGCCGTACACAGAGATTCCGTTTGCGGTGGTTCTGTATCCTTTCATGGATGTACCTGCGCTAGTTACGGGTATTACTTTAGGTACTGTTTTCGCTACGCGTGACGGTGTAACGACGAAAGGAAAAAGCGATAACACAATTGGCAAGATTGTACTAGAAAGCCTTGCTGGCAAGGGTGTTTTTCTAATTATTGCTGGTGTCATTATTGGAGTGATTTCAGGAGTATTCTCGCCGAAGTCTACAACGGAAGTTATGAATTTATTTGATGGTTTATTCAAAGGTGTGCTATGCCTATACTTAATGGAAATGGGTATGATTGCAGCCTCTCGACTAGGAGAGCTGTGGGAAATTCGCAAGCAAGTGGGGAAGGTTGTTGTGTATGCGGTTATTTTCCCATTTGTCATTGGTCCTGCGCTATTGTTGATTGGTTGGGCGATTGGTTTTGATCCATATTTAGCGGTCTTTGTTGCTATTATAGGTGCTTCTTCTTCATATGTGTCGGCTCCGGCTGCGTGTCGTGCTGCTCTACCAAAGGCTAACCCTTCGTTGTATGTTGGACAATCCCTTGGGATTATATTTCCGTTGAATGTAATTGTGAATATACCGTTTGTGTTATTGCCACTGAGTCGTTTATTATATCAATAGAAGACACCAATAAGTTAGGGGCGGGTTTTTGTGACAATATCATTTTTTCCTATGAAGAAAGTCGAAATTGTAGTTGAGAGAACGCAGTTGAAGAAGGTAACGAAGCTCATTGATAGCTGTGGTGCTGTAGGCTATACGATTTTCCCTAATGTCGATGGAAAAGGGACGAGAGGAATACGTGAAGAGTCAATCAACATGTTAGATGTGATGCAAAATGCTATGATTATAACGGTTGTTTCGGAAGAGAATGCAATGGAAATTGTCGAGGGATTACAAGATATCTTCGAAACATATTCAGGGATTGTATACGTAACGGACACTCAGGTAGTCCGAAAGAATCATTTTGAAAAGAAATAGAAAAAAGGACTCTGCCAATGAACATGCCCCTGTCAAGTAGACAGTAGAAAAAACAAAAGTATTATGGCGTCAATCATTAGTTATGGTTGACGTTTTTTCATGCTCTTCAATCCATTTATTCCACGGTCCTGTTGACATGGGGCCCTTGTACCCTCTGGACTCCCGTTTCTTGGGCGGAAGTGATACTAGATCATTATTGGCTTCCGCCGTCAGTATTTTACCAGAGGGTACTATCCCATATAAACAGGCTTTCGCGGCATAAATT